>JAGQPC010000355.1 GCA_020426925.1 Planctomycetales bacterium
TCGTCTCGATAGCGTGCGTACGGCGTAGCATGGGCCCCCGGCCCGTGTGACTCCTATGACACTGTCCAAACACGGGCTGGGGGCCCATGCTACTAAATAAAATCTCGTGAAATCAGCCCGCTACGTTCTGAGAATTCTCACGTTCCTAAAGATAGAAGGAAGCACACAGTGAGTCAAAGTTCATCAATTCCGTTTGACAACTGGCTGATCGAAGCGAGGCGCGGCGACGCGAATCGGCTCGATCATCTATTGGAAGCGTATCGCAATTACTTGCGTTTATTGGCTCGATTGCAGCTAGGCCGCATGTTGCAAATCCGAGTTTCTCCTTCCGATCTGGCTCAAGAATCGATTCTGGTCGCTCGCAAAGCGTTCCATGGATTTCGAGGCGATACCGAACCGGAAATGCTGTCCTGGCTGCGGAGCGTTCTGGCGCAACGTTTGATTGACGCGAATCGCTTCCACTCAGCCGGTCGACGAGATTTTCAAATCGAACATCGGCTCGATGATGCACTCGACCGATCATCCTGCGACATGCGTGCATTCCTATCGCCTGATTCTAACTCGCCAAGTCGAATCGTTTCCAAGCGGGAACAAGAGGTGATCCTCGCCGACGCGTTGGCTCGACTGCCGGCCGACTATAGCGAAGTGATCGTCCTGCGTCATCTTGACGGAAAATCGTTTGCCCAGGTCGCTGAGACAATGAATCGCACGGTCCCCAGCGTGAAGAGCATTTGGACTCGCGCGATGACTCGACTGCGAACAGAGCTGGGAGAGGAAATCGGATGAAGACCAAGCACACAGATGCGATCGCCCGAGACGTGGAATCTCCAGCCGAAGATGAAGCTCGTCTGACTCGCGCGATGGAAGAATACTTGGCGAAACTGGAGGCCGGTGAAGACTTTGACCGTGCGACGTTTCTAGAAAAACACGCGGATCTTGAACCGATGCTTTCTGAAGCGATCGAAAGCATCGATTTTCTGAACGTTTATTCGCACCGTCCAAGTCAGTTTCCAAAACCCACTCACGATTCGAGTGATTCGGTTCACTCCGAATCTGAAGAGCTGGGCGATTTTCGGCTGGTCCGGGAAATCGGTCGAGGTGGCATGGGCGTCGTCTACGAAGCAGAACAACGTTCACTTCAAAGGACCGTCGCTATCAAGGTGCTGCCTTTTGCGGCGCTGCTGGACCGCGGTCGATTAGCGCGATTTCAGAATGAAGCTCGAGCTGCCGCGATGCTTCGACATCCGCACATTGTCGGCGTGTTTTCTGTCGGTTGCGAACGGGGCATCCACTATTACACGATGGAGCTGATCGACGGCCAAAGTCTGGCAGAAGTCATCGACCGGTTGCGAAGCGCCCGAGGCGCAGACAACGGCTCGCAAGCGAACTCGAGCGCGGCGTCCGAAACGGTTCCGATCGCTCGGCTTTCCACAGACTACGCTTCCAATCGCAAATCGTTCTTTCGAGGCGTTGCTCGGCTGGGAATCGAAGCGTGTGACGCGTTGCAATACGCGCATCAGCGAGGTGTCGTTCACCGCGACATCAAACCTTCGAATTTGTTGCTCGACAACGAGACGCAAGTCCACGTGGCCGATTTCGGCTTGGCTCGCATCGAAGCTGGTAACGAGCTGACGATGACCGGCGACGTCGTAGGCACGCTGCGTTACATGAGCCCCGAACAACTAGACGGCCGCGTTGTTGATGAGCGGACTGATGTTTACTCACTGGGCGTGACGCTATACGAGCTTGTGACGGGCAAATTGGCGTTTGATGCCGAGCACCGTCAAGAGCTGACGAAACAGATTTTCGAGGCGAATCCGACTCGCCCGTCCAAAATCGAGCCAACGTTGCCGCACGATTTGGAAACAATCGTCATCAAGGCGATCTCCAAAGATCCCAATGACCGCTACCGCTCGGCGGAGGAATTCGGAAACGACCTTCGCAGGTTTCTGGATGGGAAGCCAGTGACGGCTCGTAGTCCCAGCCGAGTCGAGTTGACGCGACGTTGGATCGGCCGCAATCGATTCGTTTCGTCTCTGATGGCGATTGTCGTCGTCTTGTTGTTGGCGTTGTCTGCTGGCAGCACACTCACCGCGATTCGTCTAGCCAGTGATGCCGAAGACAAACAAGATCGCGCGTACAGCCAAGACTTGCACATGGCCCACGAAGCGGCTCGCAAAGGTGACTTTGTGACGGCAGAAGAAACGTTGCTCAACTGGATGCCAGAATCAGGCGACGAAGATCGACGGAACTTCGAGTGGTACTACGCCTGGAAGCTGGCTCACAATCCGGCCATTGAACGAACGTTTCAGAATCGGTTGACGGTCTACGACGTCGAGTTCCTCCCTGGCGACAAACTGGCAATCGCCCGTTGGTCAGAAGTTCAGCCCATATGGGACCTGAACCGTGATGCGAAGGCACCTCCAGCAATTCAATTGGAAACGGAAGGCAAGTCGCTGTTGGCGATTCCGGAAGAGAATCTTTTGATTGTCGGTACGCACGATGGCGAAATAGAGGAACGGGATGCCCGCACTGGAGAATTGTTGTATCCGCGAGTTCCGCTGGAAATTGCCAATAGCGAAAGGGACTTTTCAGCGCTTGCCATTAGCCATGATCGTCGATTTATTGCCGTTGGCTCCGGAGTATTTGGGTTCGGTCACACGGGGCACGTTGCAGTTTTCGACCGCAATGAACGTCAATGGACATTCGAAACAATTCCATTCGAAAATCCTCCTCGCGTTGCGTTTGGCGCTGATGGTCTCTTGTATGTCGCGGAAAGAAACACGAGCAAACTGTCGGCAATCGACATTCAGGAAGGACGAACAGTAGAAGATTTCGAACTGCCATTCGACAAGATCAGCGATTTTCGGATTACAAACGATGGTCAACGCGTCGTCGCGATCGCTAATCCTCAACATGGCAAATCGGTTGTTGCCCACGTCGTGCTCTGGGATATCGCGCGTCGCAAAGTAATTGCCAGCTCTCCAATCGGCACAATTCCACTTCGCAGCGTAGCCGTCTCCGGCGACGCTTCCCTGATTGCTGTGGGAGAGAACGAAGGTGTTGTCCGAGTCTTGGACGGAAACGCGTTGAACGTACTAGCTACTGTTCAGGCTCATTCCGGGGTCGTTAATGATTTGGCGTTCTCCAATGACAGCCTACATCTCGCGACCGCCAGCTCCGATGGTTTCGCTCGTACTTGGAGCGTAGAAAAACTGACACAAAGCGCGACAGAACAAGTGGCTCTCAAAGAGCCGACGCGATATATGTTTGGCGCCGACTTTCTAACCGACACCGAAGTTGTTTCGGCCGACAACGATGGACGCTTGATCTTCTGGGACGCAGAAACTGGAGAATCGGAAACGATTTTGCAGTTAGATTACCGAGATACAAATCTACATCAGCTCGCCGTTTCGCCAGATCGCGGACTGGTTGCCGTGACGAGCGGTCTGTATCCGCCTAAGAAAACTCCCAGCCTCGTCCATCTGGTCGATGCAAACTCGAAAGAGGTGATCTGGGAGAATTCAATTGAGACTGGAATCATGTATTCCATATCGTCATTTTCGCCCGATGGTAGGTTCTTGGCCGTGTCCGCGAAATGGCGAGTCCTCATTTACGACGTGGCAAGCGGGCAAGTAGCTCATACAGTCATTAGAGACGGAGCGTGGTTCAAACCCGCAGTGTTCTCACCGGATGGTTCGTATCTCGCATGCGGAACGATACGCGGTCAAATCCACCTGCTCCGCTGCTCCGATTTCGCTACGGAACGTGTCATCGACGTAAGAGAAATCATCGACGATGCGCAGTTCTCACTAGACAGTCAAACCTTGATAGCCACCGGTATACCATTCTCAACCGAACAGGCATCTTTAGCACAATCGAACCGGTTGGAGAATGGAAATCGTTTATCACCGGTTTGAACGCACGGCCGATATTTGATGGCCAAGCGTTGTCTGACGCAACTTTCAATCCCGTTATCACCAGCCATTCGACATTTTCGATCGAAGGGCAATATCGGTTGGTTCCTGAACCGAACGGTACGGTGGTATTGCTGTTGGGGATTGCCATTTTGGCAAGACGTCTCAAAGTTGCTTAATTCAACGCGATCATGACTCGGTCGCGGAGCGCAATCCGCGCCGGCGTTAGCGCATAGTTATCGCCTGGTCCAAGTCAGACCGGGAACGGCTCATGCGCTGAGCGATTTTTAGAAGCCGAATCATACGCCGAGCGATCAGAGAGCTTCGCGGTCAATTCGGTCGTAGCTTGCCCGTGCGATTCGCCGAAAGGACAAAAAGCGTAGACTCCAGCGGAATCAGTCTGTTGAAAACAACGCATCAATAAATTGAGCGGGATCGAAGAGAGCGAGATCTTCGGGAGACTCGCCGACACCGATGTAGCGAACTGGGATTTCGAATTGCTGACGGATCGGGATGACGACGCCGCCTTTGGCAGTACCGTCAAGTTTCGCTAAAACGATTCCTGTACAGTCGACCGCGTCGGCAAATCCCTTGGCTTGACTGAGCCCGTTTTGTCCTGCAGTTGCGTCTAGAACTAGTAAAACTTCGTGCGGTGCAGTATCGATTTGCTTTTCGATCACTCGACGAATCTTCGACAATTCCTGCATCAGATTCGTTTGCGTTTGCAGACGACCAGCCGTGTCGATGACGCAAACGTCGGCGTTCGTTTCGATCGCTTTGGCGACGGCACGATGAGCGATACTTGCAGGGTCCACGCCTTGATCGCCTTTTACGATTTCAGCTCCCAGACGATCGGCCCACACGGAAAGCTGTTCCACGGCTGCGGCGCGAAAAGTATCGCCAGCGCCAAGAACCGTTTTGTATCCTCGATCAATCAGCATTTTCGTGAGCTTCGCAATCGAAGTTGTTTTTCCAGAACCGTTGACGCCAACGACCAACACGACCGTCGGCTGGTGATTGACTTCCAGTGGTTGCTGGTCCTGAGCCATCAGCTCCAATAGCTTTGCTTTGACCGCAGTGAGGACCTCGTCCATTTCAGCTTTTCGACCACGAAAGTCTTTCTTGATTTGCTCTTGGATTTCGCGAGCCGGATTGACTCCCATGTCGGTCCGCACGAGCAGCGCAAACAATCGATCGAGGAAGTCGTCGTCGACCAGCTGGCCTTCTTGCTTGAACAGATCACGAATGTCCGTGTTCAGAATATCTGAAGTGCGTTTCAGGCCTGCCCGGAAGCGAGCAAAAAGTCCGCCCTTTTTTGGTTTAGAACCCGAATCGCCTGCGGCTGCACGTGCAGCATCACCCTGCCCTGCCCCCGAACCTGCTGCGTCATCTGCGGAACCCGTGTTCGATTCCGGAACGTCTTCTTTTGTTTTCGTGAACCGCTTAAACAAACTCATATCGGCAATGTCACTTTCGCGATGAGACTATGATTCCGTAGTTGGCTGGTTCTTGTCAGGCTGATTCTTATCGGGAAGCAAGCCGTCAAGAATTCCGTTGACGAACTGAGCCGACTGTTTCGATCCGTACCGCTTCGCCAACTCGACCGCTTCGTTAATCGCGACTCGACCGGGCGTTTCGGTGTAGAGAATTTCAAACGCGCCCAGCCGAAGGATGTTTCGATCGGTCGCGGCCATCCGTTCCAAGCTCCAGTTGCTGGCACGCGATTCCAGAATCTGGTCGAGCTCTGGTCGATTACGTCGAGTGCCAGAAAGAATCGAGTTCGCAAACTCGATGAGCTCTGCGTGATTGTGCAATCGTGCACGCAAGAATTCGTCGGTCGCATTCAGGCTGTGAGTCGGATTCAAATCGTCTTGATACAGCACTTGAAGAACAACTTCACGTGCTCGGCTGCGGCGTGGCATGGAATTGCTGGCGGGTGGGAGAACTGTTCCTGGATGAGTCGCCTTGGCGTTGCAAGAAGAGACCTCGTTCCTTGACCTTGCGACTCGCCGCCAAATTATACTTCGTTTTTGCGGACGGGACAGGTGCGTTAGAAACTCACGGAATTACAACGATCCGTTCAGCTTCCCCATCAGGTCGGACATTTCGAGTGCCGCCATGGCGGATTCCGCTCCCTTGTTGCCAACCGTTCCACCGCTGCGGTTGATTGCCTGCTCCAACGAATTGCACGTCAGCACACCAAAGATGACCGGCTTCGTGTTTTCCACGGCAAGCCGCCCCAAGGACTGGCTGACTTGATGATTGATGTACTCATCGTGAGTGGTTTCGCCCTTGATGACTGCGCCAAGGCAAATCACCGCGGTGTGCTTATTGTCTTGCGCATAATGAGCAGCAACGACGGGAAGCTCCCAAGCACCCGGCACCCAACTGACCGTAATGTCGTCATCTGCAACGCCATATTCAGTCAACGTCGATATCGCGCCTTCTAGCAAATTCATCGTGATCGAATTGTTGTAGCGAGAGACAACGATCGCGATGGGGCCACGTCCGTCGACTGATCGCCCTTCAAGCGTCTTTGGCATGACAGGCTCCTATTTCATGTTCATGCTCATCAGGAACTCTGCATTAGTCTTCGTCTTTTCCAGGCGAGACGTCAACAGCTCCATCGCGTCCGGAGCGTTCATGTCCGAAAGAACTCGACGCAAAATGCAAACTCGTTTGTATTCTTCCGGGTCCATCAGCATCTCTTCGCGGCGAGTCCCGCTGCGATTGATATCGATCGCGGGCCAAATGCGTTTATCCACAAGTCCGCGATCCAACACGATTTCGAGATTCCCCGTTCCTTTGAATTCTTCGAAAATCACTTCGTCCATTCGGCTGCCGGTGTCGATTAGAGCAGTCGCCACAATTGTGAGCGAACCGACCTCTTCGACCTTTCGGGCAGAGCCGAAAAATCGTTTGGGCCGCTGCATCGCGTTTGCGTCCAAACCGCCAGAAAGCACTTTTCCGGATTGAGGACATTCCGAGTTCCAAGCTCGAGCCAACCGTGTGATCGAATCCAAAAAGATCACGACGTCATATCCGTACTCGACCATCCGCTTGGCTTTTTCCAAAACCATTTCGGACACTTGCACGTGCCGAGTTGCTGGTTCGTCGAACGTCGAACTAACCACTTCGCAGTTTGGACCTTTGACTTGACGTTCCATGTCAGTGACTTCTTCCGGACGTTCGTCGATCAACAGCATGATGACGTACGCTTCCGGAAAGTTCTGCAGTACTGACTTCGCCATTTTCTGCATCAAGATTGTCTTGCCGGCGCGAGGTGGGCTAACAATCAGACCACGCTGACCAAAGCCGATTGGAACAATCATGTCGACAACGCGACCTTCCATTTCGTCGCTGGCCACCTCCATCGTGATTCGCTGGTTGGGATGCAACGGAGTCAGGTCGTCGAACGAGACCTTTTCTGACATGGTGTTGGGGTCTTGGAAGTTGATCGCTTCGACACGCAGCAACGCAAAGTAACGCTCGTTTTCTTTCGGCGGGCGAATCTGCCCGGAAACAGTTACGCCTGTTTTCAAACCAAATCGGCGGATCTGGCTTGGCGACACGTAAATGTCATCGGGGCACGAAAGATAGTGGTAATCAGGACTTCGCAAGAAACCGAATCCGTCCGGCAAGATCTCCAGCGTTCCTTCACCGTACATCAGACCGTTCATCTTCACGCGTTCTTTCAGAATGCGAAAAATGAGATCCTGCTTTTTCATCCCAGCAACATCTTGGACATTGTCAGAGCGAGCCTCTTCAATCAGCTCCGCCATACTCATGCGCTGAAGCTCAGCGATATGGACGCTTTGTTTACCGTCGTCCATTTCTGCAACGACGTCGGTCGATGAAATCTGTTCTGCGAGAGAAAGAGGTTCTGTGTTATCGAGCGCCTCAACGTCTTCGGGCCGCCGATGTTGCCTCTGACCATTTCGCGGATGCGGTCGGCGTTGATTGCTATTGCGACCCTTGCGCTGCGGGCCTGCGTTACGTGGTCGTTTGTTGCCTGCGTCTGACATGCGTATCTCCGAACGAGACGTCTGCTTCCGCGCGGACGGCGGAAGCTGGAAGGGAAAAGCAGGAGTCGAATGGATTGGTTGAGGAGTGTTATGGAAAGGAAGTGTCGTGGAAAGGTAATGGGATTCGAGGAAGGGAACGGTTCTCGATGAGTGGACAACCTGTGCGACTGGAACCAGCTTTGGAACACAGGAAATCAGTTTTTGTGAATCAAACGTTCCCAAACATCGCGAACCTGAAGCCGAGTCTCGTCGAGTCCCCGAGAATTGTCAATGAGAATATCTGCTTTCGCTCGTTTCTCTGCTAGCGGTAGCTGTGATTGTTCACGTTGATTGTATTCTTCTCGCGTCCACCCTCGGCCCTTAACTGCGCGGTCGATGCGTGTTTCTCGATCAACGTCAACGAATACTATATTGTCGCACATTTGATCCCAACCAGCCTTTAACAGCAATGCCGCGTCAAGAATCACCATCACAGTGCCCTGCTCTTCGAGCTTTACCAATTCTTCGCGAACACGGTTGGCAATTTTTGGATGAGAAACCGATTCTAGAAACGCAAGCTCGGCGGCTCCCGTATTTTCAGCGAAGACAATTCGTGCGATCGCTTGCCGGTCGAGCTGGCCGTCTACGACAACCCGCGTCCCCCAGCGTTCAGTTAACGTTTGGATAACGTCCGGTTCAGTTAGCACTTCGTGGCCGACTCGATCCACGTCAATCGATTTCGCACCGAGCGATTGGAATTCCCGTGCGACGACACTTTTACCGCTCGCGATTCCGCCCACGATTCCGACGACTATCATGATCAGTGCCTGGTGAAGAAATCTGGTCGCATCAGGCCGTAGTGGATCTTGCTAATAGCAAGATCCACTACTCAGTTTGAAACTCATGCCACGACCTACTCGGCTTGTAGCCAACCAATCCATTGAGAGCAATACGAACGTGTCAACATTCTGAACGTTACGGCTCAACAGTTTCCTAAACGCAACATAATGCCAGGATGTTTCAGAGGTTGAATCATTTCGTTGACATTTGCTAGCACGGTGACTAGACTCGGTCTTATAGCCTTTCGTGGTAGGCACTTAGCGGATTTTCTTCTCAGCGTCGGAACAGAGAATTAGATCTAAAGTCCGGGGCTCGGACGATTGCTGAGTGTGCTTTTCGAGAAGATTGTGAATTCATCGCCTTTTGGCGCTTGGGGAGCGTGCAGTCTGTGGTTACGCTCTTCAAATTCAGAAAAACAAAATGCCTTTCGCTGGTGGCTCGGTGGACGACCGAGCTTAGTCGAGGAGTTTAGTTGATGGCAAAGCGTGAGAACCAAGGTCTCCATATCGCTCTGATTTCGTTCGTGATTCTCAGCGTTCTGCTGATCGTGACGACGTACTATTTTTGGGCCAAAAGTCGTGACCTCGACAGCCAAGTAATCACTCAGAAAAACGCAGCAACCGACGCCAACGCTCGGATGAATACGGCCGTGATGGAATCGGAACGTCTGAAGGCGTTCATGGGCTACAGCCCTGAAATCACTGTCGACGACATCGAAAGCGAATTTAACAAGAACATGCTCACCTACGCAGGTGACAGCTTGCCCGAAGTGAATCGCAACTACAAAGATTTGCCCGCCCATCTGATGGCAAGTATCCAGGAACGATACAAGCGGATTTCGGATTTGGATTCCGAAAAACAAACGCTCCAGGCTGAATTTGCTCGCCAGAAAGAAGAACTCCAAAAGGCACTTAGCGAAGCCAACGCTGAATTGGCCAAGAAAGAAAGCAACGTCGAACAAATCGATCAAACAGCCAAGGCGCAAGACGCCAAGCTGACGGCTCAGTTGGCGCAGCAAGCGAAAAAGTTTGGTGACCAAATCGCACAGCTCGATTCTACAATCGCCGAATTGAGGACCGAAAACGAAACGTTGACACGAGAAAAAGCAGACCTGACGATCATCCTCCAAGACCGCGAAGACAAGATCGCACAGCTCACAAACGAAAACAACTTCGACAAGCCAGACGGAAAGATCCGCTTCGTCAATACAAAGATGCGTACGGTTTACCTTAACCTCGGTGCGGCCGATGGACTCCGTCGCCAGGTTACGTTCTCGGTCTTCGGTTCGGACGTAAACAATCTCTACAAGGAACACCCCAAAGGAAAAATCGAAGTCATTCGAGTACTCGGTGCGCACGAATCGGAAGCACGAATCGTGGACGATTACATTGACGATCCGATCCTGAAAGGCGACGTCGTTTACACGCCGATCTGGAACGCAAACTCAGCACTACGATTTGCTCTGCTGGGATTTTTGGACATTGATGGTGATGGTCGCGACGATCGACAACGAGTTAAAGCGATGATCGCGCGAAGCAACGGCAAGGTCGACGCAGAAGACGTTGGCGGAGAAATCCAAGGCAGAATCACAGAGAGCACCCGTTACCTGGTGGTCGACGGCGACGCTCCTGAGCTTACCGGTGATGACGTCGCTAACATTCGCACAGCCCAATCCCAAATGCGAAATGAAGCGGCGTCGAAAGGCGTGGAGGTGATCGAGCTGGACCGCTTGCTGGAGTTCATGGGCTTCAACGGTGATAAGCGAGTCATTCCGCTGGGACCTCGAGCAAATTCGATAGACTTTCCAGCAAAACCACTCGACGGAGTTACGAAGCGAATTTCGCCGGCGAAAAAAAACAGCCAGTTTCGATCGCGAAAAGCACCAGTCAGTGGCTCGGCATATTCTTCGGCACCGTAGGTCGCTTGAAAACCAATTAGGACGGGCACTCTTTGTTGCC
This sequence comes from Planctomycetales bacterium, assembly GCA_020426925.1. Lineage (GTDB taxonomy): Bacteria > Planctomycetota > Planctomycetia > Pirellulales > Pirellulaceae > JAGQPC01. The sequence continues at coordinate 10,720 of JAGQPC010000355.1, forward strand.
CGTCTTACGATACGCGTTTCGCAGCGTATGAAGTCGCCGCCGCGCCCGACTTGATTGTCCTGCCCTCAGACGCCAAACTGGTATTTCCCGCCTGTGTCTCTGTACGCCAGCGTCCCATTTCGAAGGAACTAGCTCTCATGTCGATGACGGCAAATCAGATCCTCGACCGCGAATACTTAGAATTGAGAGCCAAGATCCTCGAACTTGCGGCCTCATTCGATCGGCTTGACCGTGCAGCGGAAGGCGGCGATTCGGTTGCAAGCGACGACCGAATGACGAAGCTGGCCGAAGGAATCAAGATTCTGCAGTCGAGTGGTCAGGGCCGAGCGGAACGAGTTCAAATGCTGTTCTCGCTACCGTATTCGGACACTTGGCGCACCGACTTTCGGCTAAATTCGAAATAGGAGAAACCGGCGATGTACTATTTCGATCCTCATATTCACATGGTGTCACGAACGACCGACGACTATGAAACGCTGGCTCGCATGGGCTGCGTCGGCATGAGCGAACCTGCGTTTTGGGCCGGGTTCGATCGAGGCAGTGCCGATTCGTTCCGCGACTATTTCCGCCAGCTGACGCAGTTCGAAAAATCTCGCGCGGAACAATCGTGCGTGCAGCATTTTACGTGGCTGTGCATCAATGCGAAGGAAGCCGAAAACGTTGAGCTCTCGCGTGAGGTCATCAAGATCATCCCAGAGTTCCTCGACCTACCCGGCGTTCTGGGCATTGGCGAAATCGGCCTGAACAAAAACACAAAGAACGAAGCGACGATCTTCCTGGAACATCTCGATCTCGCCGTCGACTACAACCAGCAGATCCTCATTCACACTCCTCACTTGGAAGACAAATACCCTGGCACGCGGATGATTTTGGATATGCTGTGCGGCGACCAGCGTCTGGACCACCATCGCGTGCTTGTCGACCACGTCGAAGAACACACAATTCGCGTGGTACTCGATCGCGGATTCTGGGCCGGAATGACGCTCTACCCGGTCAGCAAATGCACACCAGCACGGGCGGCCGATATGGTCGAGATGTACGGGCCCGAGCGATTGCTGGTCAATTCCGCGGGCGACTGGGGACCGTCAAAGCCGACCGCAGTCCCAGATTTCATCATGGAAATGCGAAAACGAGGCCATTCAGAAGCTACGATTCGCAGAGTCGTCTACGAAAACCCTCTCGAGTTTTTTGGGCAGAGCGATAATTTCAATTTCACTCCACCTGAACTTCCGGAAACCGTATAGTTTCATCTGTCGAGCTGAACATTTGTCCCGCCCGACTTTCTTCCCTGGGATCTGAACTGAAAACGACCTGGCCCATCCATGAAACTAATCATCGCGATCATTCAACCTAGCCGACTGGAAGCTGTCAAAGAAGCACTAACCGATGTGGAAGTCTTCCGGTTGACGGTCATGGACTGCCAGGGATTTGGTCGGCAAAAAGGCCAAACGGCCGTGTATCGCGGCCGCGAAGTCGCGGTTAACCTTCTTCGAAAGGTGCAATTGCAGATCGCGGTCAACGAGGAGTTTGTCGAACCGACCATCGACGCCATCATTAAGGGCGGCCGCACCGGAGAATCAGGCGAAATCGGCGATGGAAAGATCTTCGTGCTCCCGATGGACGATTGCATCCGAATTCGGACGGGTGAACGAGGCAGCGAAGCGATTTAACGACGCAACCAGCGGTTGACACTTCCTGCGGTACTTCACTACCATTCGGGATTACCAAAGGAATTGAGGTGCCCAAATGGCTGTACCAAAGCGTAAACACTCAAACTCTCGATCCGGAAAACGTCGTTCGCATGATGCGAAGAAGCCAAAGCAGCTGACCTACTGCCCCCAATGCAGTACGGCGACCCCCACACATGTCGTTTGCCCAACTTGCGGTTATTATATGGGGCGAACAGTCGTGAACATGGAACATTCAGGTTCGACGTCGTAACAATTTCAGGCTTATTTGCTTCAAGGGGCGACGGTGGTCGTCCCTCCTTCTGTGTGTAGACGGCAGCCAGACCGTCACGTCTGTCCTTCGAATTTGTCTGCCACCCGAAGCGGGCACGTTGTTGCTTGAGGAGTCTCGACTGTGGGCAAGGTTGCGTTTCTGTTTCCGGGTCAGGGAGCTCAACAAGTTGGAATGGGGCAAGAACTCTACAATACGCTGCCCGCCGCAAAAGCGTTGTTTGAACAAGCGAACGAGATTCTCGGATACGACCTTGCAAACGTCTGTTTCGACGGACCAAGTGACAAGCTCAATTCAACCGTTCACAGCCAACCGGCACTATTCGTTACCAGCATGGTCGCCTTGGAAAAGATTAAGGCTGAGACCCCCGATCTTATCGACCACTGCGAAGTTGCGGCAGGACTGAGCCTTGGTGAATACACAGCGCTGACGTTCGCCGGCGTCATGGGATTTGCAGACGCCCTCCGTGTCGTTCAATGCCGAGGCGAAGCGATGCAGGAAGCCGCTGACAACTGCGACAGCGGCATGGTCAGCTTGCTTGGACTTGAGGTCGAGAAAATCGAGCAGCTGTGCGACGAGGCTCGACTGGAAGGAGAAGTTCTCCGCATCGCCAACCACTTGTGCCCAGGCAACATCGTCGTCTCGGGGCAAAAAGCTTCTTGCGAGGCCGTCGCAAAGCTGGCCGAAGAAGCTGGAGCGATGAAAGTGATTCCACTTGCCGTCGCCGGAGCATTTCACACTCCCGTAATGGACAGCGCCGTGGCACGCTTGACTGAAGCCTTGGCAAACGTGTCAATGAACCCGCCTCGCATCCCTGTCGTGTCGAACGTCGATGCGGCCTGCCATAACGATCCTGAAGAAATCCGGTCGTTGCTCGTAAAACAGGTTGTCCAACCTGTGCTATGGGAAAAGTCGATCCAAGTCCTCTTGGACGATGGTGTCGATGAGTTCTACGAAATTGGAACCGGTCGCGTGCTGCGCGGCCTATTGAAACGAATCAGTCGCAAATCGAAGTGTGAGAACATCTCGGCGTGACGCCGAATTGCGTAGTTGAGTTCTGGAGACTGAAAGTTAACAACCCGCTTCACTCTCCTTTCCGAGAATAGTACCTACACAACTTCACCCTCCCCTAGGGAGGGTGAAAAACGAGCCTGCGAGTTTTTGAAGAGGGGAAGCCGATGCGAGCCAAGCAGCCGCACCCAACGCCCCCTCCCCGAAGCCTCGTTCCTCGGCTCCGTCCCTCCCGAGGGGAGGGTGAAGTCTGATGTGTAGCCACTAATTACTTCGGAGGAAATGAAGTCCAAGGCTTAAGGCTGTAACGGCCGTATTTGAGCATCGATCGAGTGAGGAAAACATGTCGCTAAAAGTTGATTTGACGGACCAAGTTGCAATTGTCACCGGTGCTTCGCGAGGACTCGGAAAGGCGATGGCGATCGCGATCGGTCGCTCCGGTGCGAAGGTTGCCTGCGTCGCCCGAAGTGCCGACAAGCTTGCCGAAACTGTCAGCGAAATCGAAAACGCTGGAGGCGAAGCGATTTCACTCCCCTGTGACGTCGCCGATCGAGACAGCGTCGAAGCGACTGTCGATGCCGTTGTCGAAAAATGGGACCGTCTGGACATCCTGGTAAACAACGCTGGAATCACTCGCGACACGCTTCTTCCCAGAATGACCGACGAAGAATGGGACGACGTGATCAACACGAACTTACGCAGTGCGTTTCTGATGAGTCGCGCTGCGTCTCGCCTAATGATGCGAGCACGTTACGGACGGATCATCAACATCACAAGTGTCAGCGGCCTGATCGGAAATGCCGGTCAGACGAACTACTCGGCGTCGAAGGCAGGATTGATCGGTCTCACGCGGAGTCTCAGCAAGGAGCTTGCGGGACGAAAAGTCACAATTAACGCCGTTGCACCTGGATTCATCGAAAGCGACATGACCGCCGCACTCGGCGATTCGATCATGGATCAGGTTAAGAAACAGATTCCAGCCAAACGAATTGGCACTGCGGAGGAAGTCGCCTCAGCCGTCCTGTTTCTCGCCAGCCCAGCCGCATCGTACATTACCGGGCACGTTCTCACCGTCGACGGCGGAATGACAGGGTAACAGCGCAACGCGAAAGTTATTGGCTCCAAACTCCGTCCGGGAGGGCGACGCTCTCGCGGAGCCCAATCCTTGATGCGGCGGCTCGACAGGAGCCTCGCCCTCCCGAGAATTGAATCCGAACTAACTATACGTTTTAGATTCTTTTCCGATTTTCGCGGGACGCTTTTCTCTGAGCGGTGACGTTACCATAGAGGTTTCCGAACCATTTGCCTGCTTAGAGCCCTCGCATGGAACCTGCGAAGATCCGCCATTTGATCGATCGGCATGGAGCATCGCTGGTGCTGTACGCCAGGCAGTGGTGTCGAAATCCGGACGATGCTGTCCAAGAGGCTTTGATCGCGCTCGTGCAGGAAACTCCGTCGCCAAACGATCCCACTGCGTGGCTATTCAAAGTCACCAAGAGAAAGGCGATGAACTTAGCTCGGGCCGATCAGCGGCGGACGAAACATCATCAAGATGCTGCTCGCTGGACCGACTCGTGGTTCGATGCGAAACATGATCAACGTTTAATCGCGGATGAAGCTGAACGGGCACTCGAGCAACTAACAGAAATAGAACGTCAGATCGTAGTTGCACGGATTTGGGGCGAGCTGACGTTCGAGCAGATCGCGAGCCTTGTCGACATGTCATCCAGCGCCGTGCATCGACATTTTCACCTGGCGCTCGACACAATGTCGGCGTTGCTGGGCGAGCGAACAAAACACTAACCATCAACCAATGGTGCGTTTCCGTCAGGACAAATCATGAATGACGAAAAACCGATGAATCGTTCAACAGATCATGAGCTGGAAGAAGTCTTGCGAACTTTGGTTCCGCGGTCTCCACAACTAGACGTCGACACGATTCTGGAAAACGCGGCTGAACGACCAGCACCGTCTGTGCCGAAAACGACTGGCTTTTCTTGGTTGGCGATGAGTGGCGCATGTGCGGCGAGCGCTATGATTGGTGCGGCCATAACTTTTGCGATAATTCAATCCAAAGTCGACGACTTAAGAACGCAAATTGCCACACTCGAGTCTCAGCGCAATGACGCAAGCCAGCCAGCCGTTAATGAAAGTCCCAGTGTGGAACCGCGGCGAGAAATTGACGATGACGTGCCGCAGTTCGCGTCACAGTCGAATCCGTATCGTGTTCGCTCGTATTCCAATCTGCTGCCGTCGCAGAATCTTGGAAGCAGAACGCTTGTCGTTGGAAGCCACCTGAAACGGATCGCGTTCCAAGTCCCGTATGATTCTCCTGCTCAGCAGGATTTGCAGGATTTAGAAATCACAGACGATCCTGCTCGGAGCAAACTCACTCCGAGACAACATGCCCCTTCGACTCGGGCAACGTTGATCTCGGAATTGCTCGATACATAACCGATTGAGGTTTCTGGGGAATCACATGAACCGCTTACGGATAAGGTGCGCGCGATCGTCGGTCACGTCAGAAAGCTACACATTACTAACAGCCTCAATCTCGAACGCTAACAAACTGAGGAATACGACATGTCACGAACACTCGAACACCGGAAGTTTCGGCGGCTGATCAGTTCGGCCTGCGCGTTATTCGTTGTCGCGGCGTTGACGTCACCACTTGCTGCTCAAGGTCCTGACAACGATGACGGGGAAATCGAACGCGAAGACGGTTGGATTATTCGCCGAGACACAACCGGCACGATGACTCGCACGCGACAAATGACGCTCCATCCAAAGCTTGAACCTGTGCCCGCGCTCAAGTACCGCCTGATCCCCGACGAATACGAACGGAACGACGGCAACGCGGCGATCTTCTATCTGAAGGCGATGGGATTTTTGGAAGAATTCCACTCTCGAGAAATGCTCACGAAGTTCCAGCGGGACCAGGCGCACAAGGCAGAGGCTGAAGGTAAAGACAACTATCCGCCGTATGAATGGCTGACGATGCATCCACGGGATTTGCCAACGGCAGAAGTCACTGAGTTTCTGCAATTTGTGAGTTTTCAGGAACCGATTCTTCGTGAGGCATCGTTTCGCAGGAACTTTTCGCTCGATCGGAATATCAAAGAAGTCGGCAACCCGATCATGTACTTGCTACCGGAAATCAATCAACTGCGTGAAGTTGCTCGGTACCAGAGCATTCGTTTTCGGCTGGCTCTGGCCGAAAACCGAATCGATGATGCGATTACTTACCTTGGCCAAAACTTTTCGCTGGCCGAACACCTCGGTCATGACGATTTCTTCGTATCCAGCTTGGTTGGAATTGCAATCGGTGCGATCGCCTGGAACGACGCGCTCTATTTGCTGGAACGCCCGGACGCACCGAACTTGTACTGGGCGTTCGCCTCTCTACCCAAGCCGATGGTGAGTATCCAACGAGCCTTCGCGTACGAACGCCACATGCTGTTCGAACAAATCAAACAATTGCGAGAAATCGATGAGCACCCTCGCAACGATGGATATTGGCAAGACTTCATCGATCGCTTAATCGCTAATTCCGATGCTTTTGAACTGGTGCTCAATGCGAATTGGAACGTAAAGGACATGGAAAAGACGAAAGCTCGGGCTCTAGTCGCGACCGTGGTCGCTGCGGCTTATCCCGGAGCAAAGCAATACTTGGTGAACGACGTGAAGATGAACCTCGACACCGTCAACGCCTACCCGAAAGCACAAACTGTGTTTCTGGCGCTCAAGATCTATTCGGAACGAACTCGCGACGAACAAATGAAGTGGCAACACGTGCCATACCCGCTGGTGAACGAAAGTCCTCTGTACGCGAAGTCCATTCAGCAAATGGAACTGGACAGAAAGCGCATCGGATTGATCACAAAGCCGATCCAAGATTTGTTACCAGCAGTACAAGCCGTGAACGCGGCAGTCAATCGCGCACAACAGTACGTAGCGATGGTGCAAATCATTGAGGCAATTCGATACCACGCAGCAACGCACAACGGCCGATTGCCTCAGAGCCTCGCCAACTTGGAATTGCCCGTGGTGAACGACCCAATCACGGGACATCCGTTTGAATACCGCCTGAACGGAAACCGAGCAGTCCTTCGTGGAGCCGAAACGTCCGGTCTCCAAAACCAGTTCATTTTGCAAATTGCAAACTAGTTGTCAGCTATTTTCATACTCGAAACAGGACAAATCAAATGAATATTCACCATTTACTGTTATCCGCGATTTCTATCGTTCTATTTGCAAGCACGTTATGCGGTCAACAAAACAACACGGCGTCGACCGAGTCAGATTTCCGAGCAGCCAATCCAACAACGATTGTGCTCGTGAAGGTCGATACAAAACAACTGGCAGTCCCCAGCTGGTTAGAAAGCGGCCAACCGGCGGTGATCGGAAAGCGGTTAGTAGAATTGATCAAAACCGCAGCTGGTCCATCTGATTTTTTCGCAACAGTAGATGTTCCCTACAGCGCTTCGCAGCCGGTTGTCCGGTTACTGGTTCCCACTACAAATTCGTCCGACACGCAAACAACCAAGACGCTTATTGCAAAACTGTCTGCAACTGAGCCCGTCGTAATAGACGGGTTCGTTGTCGCGTCACCAATCGATGATGTCACTGCCGATTTGCCCCACATCGACCATAACGTTCTCAGCATCGATCACACACGATATGCCGCCGCAGAGTCCGCCGTATCAGAGTTTCCTGTGAAAATACTCATCGTTCCGCCCGCTCATATTTGGGAAACCTACGAAGAATTGCTGCCGGAACTACCCGTGAGTCTCGGCGGTGGCCCGACGTCTGTGATTACGAAAGGCGTGAAGTGGGCTGCAATCGGAGTGAATCCGCAAGACGGCACCGTTAGCGGCACCATCCAGTCAGAGAACGCGGCCGCCGCGAAAGTTTTTGCAGAACGCCTGCCTGCGTTTGTTCCGCAACTGCTTCGGCAAATCCCTGACGGTGCAAACCTGTCAACTTGGCAAATCACGATTGAATCGCTGCTTAAACTAGCGGAAATCTCAGTTGACGGCGACGCAATTCAGCTTGAAGTCGCCAATGACGCAACGCAAGCGGTTCGCCAAGCTGTGACGTCAATTGTTGGCGAGACCGGTGGCCCGATCGCACTCAATCGCAAACGCAATCAGATGCAGCAACTGGTTCTGGGAATGCTGAATCACGAAAGTGCTTGGGCCAGTTTTCCACCGATCAAGAAAATGCGAGGGGACGATGGAAAAAGCGGGCTCAGCTGGCGAGTTCACATTCTCCCGTTCCTGGATGAAATTGAACTCTATCAGAAGTTCAAGCTCGACGAGCCTTGGGACAGCCCACACAACATCAACCTGTTGGGAGAAATGCCGGACGTGTTTCGCACTTATTCGAATAGCGGCTTAACCGACCCGGTTCTGAAGCCGGGCTACACAACTTTTGTTGCTCCGGTTGGCGAGGGAACAATCATGGGAGGCAACGAAGTCGTCAAAGTTCGACATATCGTCGATGGAACCAGCAAAACAGTATTGTTGGTCGAAGTAACTCCAGGCAGAGCCGTCCCCTGGACAGCTCCTAAAGACTACAACTTCCCAATGAACGAGCCCGGCGCAGGACTCGCGTGGGACAAAAACGGCCAAGTAGGCGTTGCGTTTTGCGACGGGCATTGGCGAGCCATTCCTAAAAGCACGTCCAAGGAAACGCTGCGAAACCTGTTCATGATGAACGACGGAAACGCGGTTGACCTGAAATAAAGGACGGGCAGCGTTTCGCGACTGCTGAATTCAAATTCGATTCGAAAACGTAACCTCGAGTATCACAACGACGACCAGCACGAGCACAGACCCGACGGCCGCTCTTGAGCTGACGGGTTTACCTGACAATCCGAAATGGCGGCCAAGGCCGTGCCACAGCCAGAGTCCGGATGGGACGGTCACCAAACCGAACAGCCAAAGATTCCAAATCGGTGATCCGTGTTGTTGAAGGTCACCGGCGTCGCCCACGTGATCGAACGAGCCAACTCCGATGTATGCACCGTTCGCGATTAGACAAAAGCCCGCGAAGAATTGGACGAGATGCCAACCGCGAAATCGTCCAATTCGCCACACAATCGTAACGGCTACAGGAAAGATCGCACCGACTAACGGACCGGCCCAGCACGTGAACAATGGTCTAGGATTGACCGAAAAGTCGGTGCGAGATATTGCCAGCGGGTGCAGCACGACTCTTTCGACAGATCCACCTGTCAGCAAACCCGCTGCGACGTGCCCGCACTCGTGAACCACTATCATCAACAACCAACAGGTGGGAACGAACGACGCGATCAGTACAACCCGCGGCCAGTTCTCACCTGCTTTTTTGGTCATTCGTTTGAAACCGGCCTGCGTTCTGAATTGAGATTGGCGTCGCCTCTGTCTCAGATTCTATCCATACGGTAGCTTAACATGTTGTTGCCGAAAATTGCATTTAGCTGCCATACCCGATGTCGCTCCACACCGAACATTTGAAATGGCTGATTGGGCCCGAGGGTCACCAGTCCATTCTCACGGCGATGAATGATGCAGCGGAATGGCGAAAGCATTCGAAACGTCTGCCTGCGGATCGAGCGGCACTTGTTGCTGAACAAGCAGAACTGCGGCAACGTGCGGCGGCAAAATTCCCACTCCACGATCAGATGTTTTTTACTCGCATCGGACTGCAGCAAGCAACCGATGCGATGATCGCTACGTACAAGGCGAATCGCTTTCGCGGCCATGCAGTTGTGGCCGACTACTGCTGCGGAATCGGCGGCGATCTGATTCATTTTGCGCAAGTGTCCGAAGCGTGTGGTTTCGATCTGGATCCGGATCGAGTCTTGCTCGCCAACGCAAATTGCAAAGCAGCGGGAGTCAACGCGACAGCTAGAGTAGCCGACGTTTGCGCTCTTGATACTCGTGATGTGTCGGCTTGGCACATCGATCCAGATCGTCGCGCAACCGGAAACCGCACCGTCCGAATCGACGCGTTTCAACCAAGCGCAGAAGCAATAACGCGAATGCTACAACGAAACGTCAACGGAGCCATCAAACTAGCCCCAGCGACACCGACGGACGATTTGGAGTGGGCAACCGATGTCGATTTGGAGTGGATAGGACACAGCCGATCCTGCCAGCAATTGGTCGCCTGGTTCGGCGGGCTCGTTCAGCATGCAAATCAACGAGTCGCAACGGTCATCGACAATCAGGGAAACACGATCTCTTTTGCCTCAGTCGACGAGTCTGCACCGGCGGCAGAGGAAGTCGGTGCTTTCGTTTTCGAACCGCATCCAACAATTCTGGCTGCAGGCTTGGCCGGAGCAATTTCGAATCGCCTGAACCTGCAGACTCTGATCCCCGGCGGAGGCTATTTGACGGCAGCGACGTTGGTGGATTCTAAAGACGACGCGGCACGCTTTCTCACGGCGTTCCGAGTGCTCGAGTCCGATTCGTTTCGGCCAAAGCGAATTCGCAAACGATTGCAAGAACTGAACGCGGGGATCGTCGAGGTCAAACAACGTGGTGTCAAAGTCGATTTGGCGACGCTGCAAAGGCAGTGGCGAGGATCAGGCGAGAGCAACCTGACCGTGCTGATCACCCGCAGAGGAAAGTCGATGATCGCCATTATCGCTGAGCGAGTCGTCTAGTGCTTACGTTCTTGTATTCACCTGTTTTGAGAACAGATTAGGCGTTACGCTAGGCGGCAGCACGACGTTTTCATGCGCCTTTATCGCGTACAAGCCCTAGAACCTCACGTCAGACCTAAGATCGGATCAAAGAATTGCTGACTTCAATCTACGAACAGCTGAACAACTGGATGCAGACAGCTGTCGACTATGCATGGGGAACTCCGCTGGTTGTCGTGCTGATTGGCGGAGGGCTGTTCCTGACGCTTTATTCAGGTTTCAGGCCGCTGTTACGTCTCGGCCACGCGTTGCGAGTTCTAACCGGTGCCTTTGATCGCGACCACGATCCAGGTCAGATCACGCACTTTCAAGCTTTGTCCACGGCACTCGCGGCAACAATCGGAGTTGGCAACATTGGTGGCGTCGCCGTTGCAATTACAACTGGCGGAGCGGGAGCCGTATTCTGGATGTGGGTCGCTGCGGCAGTCGGCATGACAACAAAATTCTACTCGTCATCGCTGGCACAGTTGTATCGCAAAGAACATCCAGACGGCACAGTTCACGGCGGTCCAATGTACACGATTGAATTAGGTCTGGGCCGCGCATGGAAACCGCTGGCAATCATGTTTAGCGTCTTTGGAATCGTCGGCTGTCTGCCAATGTTCCAGACGAATCAGCTGGCATCAATTCTAGACAATCAACTCGGAGTCCAAGCAATATTCACGGCGTCGTGTGTTACCGTGCTGGTTGCCATAGTCGCGTTTGGGGGAATCACAAGAATCGGGCGACTGACGGCAAGACTCGTCCCAAGCATGTGCATTCTTTATTTGTCACTCGGACTTGCACTAATCGTGATGCGTATCCACCTGCTGCCTGGGGTAATCGCTCAAATCTTTACTGAAGCGTTTACCGGTTCGGCCATGGGTGGTGGCATCGTAGGTACTGGAGTCGCTCATGTAATCCGAACTGGTGTGAAGCGAGCCGCATTTTCCAATGAGGCGGGTGTTGGAACTGCAGCACTAGCGCACGGCGCTGCGAAAACCTCGGAACCAATCCGCGAAGGGCTGGTTGCAATGGTCGGGCCATTTATCGATACGATTATCGTCTGCACGATAACGGCGTGCGTGATATTAGTGGCCATCGGGACGGTTGTCATCGAAGGCTTGCCAGTCAATACCATTGTCCAGGTGGATGGAGAAGCTGTCGGCGTAGAATGGAACGATGAAAAGACCGAAGCAACATTCTTTGTTCCGTCAGGAAGACACTCCATCACGTGTCCGTCTGGTGACATAAAACTTGTCGGCACAGACGATGACATTGAGGCCGTTGAAAACGCTCAGGTTGTGCGAGCAGTCTTTCGACCAATTCCACAAACGCCTATGAGAAACTCCACTAGGCGAAATGCGGACGATAGGTCAGATGATGTGACGCAAGCTCCTCCACCATTAAAAGATGTCGCGCTCACAGCAGCGGCGTTTTCTAGCGTACTCGGTGAATGGGCGGGATATGCGTTGGTCGTAATCGTGGCACTATTCGCCATTTCGACGATGTTGGGCTACTCGTTTTACGGTCGACAGTGCTTCGCCTACTTATTCGGCGCAAACCGAAGTTCGGTGTACACCGTGATCTATCTAATCGGACTGTTCTTAGGCGGAGTGCTCCAACCCGATCTTGTCATCAACACGATCGACACCGCATTTGCGATGATGGCCGTGCCGAACATGATAGCCACGGTCTGGTTGGCCCCCAAAGTCATGAAGGCAGCCAACGACTATTTCCGTCGACTGGGCGATGGCGAGTTCCATTCGTAAATATCGGTTGACACTTGTGACGGTTAAACGGACTGATTCTTAGTTGCGACACGTTTCGCTTGGTCTCCAACGTGTTTACAAAAAGCTATGATTGTGAGCCTACCAAAGGCACAATCCCTGCAACCGACACTTCGCCTCGCACAAGGCCCGGCTCACCAATGTCCAACGAACCGATTCGCGGTATCTTCACGCCCAACATTGCTCCGCTCGATCAAAACGGGAATATCAACGAGCCCGAACTGCGTAAGTACGTCGATTGGCTGATCGAGCGAGGCGTCCACGGATTGTATCCGAACGGGTCGACTGGCGAATTCATACGTTTCAACGCGGAAGAGCGACGGCGCATCGTTGAGATCATTGCCGATCACACGAAAGGGCGAGTTCCAATTCTCGCGGGTGCCGCCGAGGCCAACACACGCGAGACGATTCAAGCGTGCGAACATTATTCCGACCTAGGAGTCCGAGCGGTCGCGATTGTTTCGCCGTTCTACTACAAGCTCAGCCCGGAAGGCGTCTACGCCTACTTCAAAGAGATCGCGGATAACTCGCCGATCGACATTACGCTGTACAACATTCCCATGTTTGCCTCGCCGATCGATGTCGAGACCGTCCGGCGTTTGGCGGACGAGTGCCCGCGCGTCGCCGCGATCAAAGATTCGTCTGGCGATGTACCGCACATGATGAGAATGATTGCGGCCGTTCGTCCCAACCGACCCAATTTCAGTTTCTTGACCGGCTGGGAAGCCGCACTGATGCCCATGCTTCTGATCGGATGCGACGGTGGAACGAACGCGACGAGCGGAATCGTTCCTGAGGTCACGCGCCGACTTTACGACTTAACGATGGGCGGCAAACTGGAACAAGCACGTGACTTGCAGTACCGGCTGCTGCGATTGTTCGACGCGATGCTGTATTCTTGCGAATTCCCGGAAGGTTTCAGAACAGCGCTGAACCTTCGCGGCATTCGTACGGGGCCAGGCCGCCAACCGCAATCTCCTCTCCAGCAAGAAGACCTTCGCAAACTGCAGGACCAGTTGTACGGATTGCTCACCGAAGAAGGTTGGACGGACGACCTGCCGACAACCGAAGACCAGATCGCGAGCATCGTCAAACAAGTATTGGCTGATCTGAGCAAACGTGGAATTGTTTGACAGGCTAAGCTCAGCGAGCGGCCGACAGTCGAACGCAAGTTTTGAAGTTGCGCAAAGCCACCGACGCGACTGGCATAATTTCCTCCGCACAATTCCGCGGTGAGCCTCGTAGTCAAACTGCAAGCCTAACACTCGATGTTAATCTTTTCCGATTGAGCAAGCTCTTCGTGCGAGGAATCGCTCGTCGCAGACACTGCCAACAATATGCAGATGCGGTCGATTCATCCGAATCGTCATCAATTACCACCGCAGATTCGTAACTGCCGGCAGGGTTTACCAAAACGAGGGCAAACGGCCTCGGTTTGTCAGGATTAACTTCTGTTTCATTTGAATTCACAGCACGCGCTTTCCCGATGTCATCTTGTACTGCGGAGTGTCGTAAAGTGAGCGAAAGCTGACTCACGATACTTTGCCCCACCATAGATTACCCTCCAATTCAGCGTGTCCGTCGCGCTGATCTCTCGCTGTACCAAAGGATTGGGAGTCCCACAAATGAGATGTATGTCTTGGGCATGTGCCTTTGCGTTCGCGGGTAGCCTTTTTATAGGCAGTGCCCATGCGCAAGGTCTACGCCAGCCGCTGTCGGTGCGACCGGCTGCGTTTAACTACGAACACTATTTGCAAGATGAAGTCGCTTCGCCTAGCGATGCAGCTGCCGCCGCAGAGTCGGTTGTTGTAGAAGAGGCACCAGCAGATCCTGAATCTGCCCCGGCGGCTGAAGCTCCTGCTGCTGCGGCTCCGGCTGCCAGCTCAGGCTGTAATTCTTGCAGCACGTGCGCACCATCGTGCTGCACTCCATGCTGCAACACAGGCTGTGGATGCGGCGGCGGATTGGGAGAAGCATTCTCGCTGTCCGACAGCCTCCTTGGCTCGTGCTCGCCATGGACCATTGGCGGTTGGGTCCAAGCTGGCCACCATAACAAGGCCAATAACGGAAACCTACCAGCATTCAACAATCACCCAACGAACTTCAACCTGCACCAAGGTTGGTTCTTCGTCGAAAAAGCGGCTGCGCCGACTAACGGAGACATCGACTGGGGTCTCCGAGCGGACATCATGTACGGTGTTGACGGAGCTGACACGCAAGCTTTTGGAAATACACAAGACGCCAACAATCTAGCTCGTGGCTACGACACAGGCTGGAATCACGGCATCTACGGATGGGCGTTGCCACAACTTTACGGTGAAATCGCTGGCGATGGCTGGTCGGTTAAAGCCGGACACTTCTATACGCTAGTTGGCTACGAAGTCGTTCAAGCACCACAAAACTTCTTCTACAGCCATTCGTACACACAGTATAATAGTGAGCCGTTCACTCACACGGGCGTTCTGGCTACCTACCAGTTGAACGACTGGATTGAAAGCTACGCAGGCTGGACGCTTGGTTGGGATACTGGCTTCGATCAGTTCGGAGACGGCAACGCTTGGCTCGGTGGTTTCAAAGCAACGCTTAGCGACGACATCAGCGTAACCTACATCAGCACCATCGGTAACTTCGGTGCCCGTGGTGATGATGGATATATGTCCAGCGTTGTCGTCAACACCGCTTTGACTAGCGATATTGACTACATCTTCCAGTCTGACTTCTTACGAGTTGACGGCACTGGTGAAGATACGTTCGGCATTAACCAGTACCTGATCTACAATGTCAGCGATACGCTGGGACTTGGAACGCGAATGGAGTGGTACAAAACCGACTTCTTCGCCACGAATAACTCGACATCCGCCTACGAGTGGACCATCGGTGCCAATGTTCGGCCACATGCCAACTTCACCGTTCGACCGGAACTACGCCAAGAGTGGGTTCCTGGCCTGAACTACGACCAAACGATCTTCGGTGTTGACGCCTACGTCACCTACTAAGATCCGATTCGCGACCAGCGAAAACCAGAAAGGCTGCTCAACCGAGCAGCCTTTTTTTATGCTTCTGCCATGCCCACGCTTTAATCCGACCGTGCGCGCAATCCAGGCATCGACTGAACGCTGCCGTCTGACCGCCGCCAAAAACAATCGAATCTCAACATTCTGATTGTCTCGCAAGTCGTTTTGCTTCAATCACTTGCGAACTCACGTACGGCGCACTTCGCGTGACCAACAGCTTTGTTGGTACGCATGTTGCTCCTACGGTGTGCCCAACAGAACGAAGCGGTATCAGGGCCCGAGATCGCTTAGTTCACGAGTCAATCCTTCTGATTAAAGGCATGGTCAAAATGAAAAAACATCTGCTCAATCAAATGACGGGCCGACGTCTACTGGCCCCCGGACTACTTCTCTCCCTAATGCTCGTTAGTGGAGCGCACGCTCAGGACGGAGCTTCCGAACTGGCTTATGCGTTTGACAACGGGATGCTGTTTTTGTGTGCAGTACTCGTGTTGTTTATGCAAGCAGGATTCGCGCTAGTTGAATCAGGGCTCAACGCCGCAAAGAACTCTGTAAACATTCTGTCGAAAAATGTGATGGACTTGGCAATCGGTGCCCTGCTCTTTTTCGCAATCGGCTACGGAATAATGTATCCAGGCAACTACGGCGACGTTGCCAACGGCTACTTTTCGTTCGGTGGATTCGGATTGTACACAGCGGCCGAAGACGCGTCGCTAAGTGCCGAAGTAGACTGGTTCTTCCAAGCGGTCTTCGCAGCCACCGCAGCCACGATCGTGTCGGGTGCCGTCGCAGGCCGAATGCAATTCAAAGCGTACCTGGTCTACAGTGCGGTCCTAACCGGATTGATTTACCCGATCAGCGGCTACTGGAAATGGGGCGGCGGATGGTTGACCAAATTCGATGGCGGCATGGCATTCCAAGATTTCGCTGGCTCTGCGGTCGTGCATGGCGTCGGTGGATTCGCAGCGCTCGCTGGAGCAATCATTTTGGGACCACGTATTGGCCGATTCACCAATGGAAAATCGATTCCAATGCCAGGCCACAACCTTACATTTGCCACGCTTGGAGCGCTGATCCTCTGGGTCGGTTGGTACGGGTTTAATCCTGGAAGCCAACTCGCATTTTCCACCAAAAGTGACATCGACGCGGTCATGCTGATCGCAGTAAACACGACTCTAGCTCCAGCCGCCGGTGCACTCGTTGCAACCATGCTCAGCTGGATCTTGTTCAAGAAGCCCGACCTCACGATGAGCCTCAATGGAGCTCTCGGCGGCCTCGTCGGAATCACCGCTTGCTGCGATTGCTTCACACCCGCGTGGGCAACTGTCGTCGGAGCCGTCGCCGGTGCACTCGTTATGCTTGGCGTCATGGTGCTGGACAAGCTACGAATTGACGACCCCGTCGGAGCCTTCCCGGTCCACGGCTTGTGCGGAGTATGGGCTTGCTTGGCAATCGGAATCCTGCCGAACACTCATCTGGCAGATGGCAACACAAACTTCGCCATTCAGGCCATCGGAACACTTGCCATCTGCGGATGGTCATTCGTGACGATGGGAAGCCTTTTCCTTGCCCTGAAAGCAATCGGAATTCTGCGAGTTTCCGCAGCCGAAGAGCACGCCGGGTTGGACGTCAGCGAACACGGCATGCGAGCTTACGACACTTCGGAGCCGATTGGAGTTCCATCTCCTGCTGTTCCGACACCGGCCTAACTGATTCTTCTTTGGCTCTTTGCCTGGAGCCCAGAAGGATTCCCCAAGACTCGGGAAAGCGTCCGCCTCGCTTTCTCGAGTCGGGGTTTTTCTTCATTATCTCGATCACTCTGATCAAATTTAGCTGCACGCAAAGATCCTATGGCTGGAGATGCTCTTCTGGCCGGCCGCCCACAGTCTTTCAAGCGACTAGGATTTTATTCCGTACAGACAAGTAAGTCCGCTCGAGAACTGGTGCCGTAATTCGAATGATCAAGCACTTCAACATCTGCAGCACTTCAATTGGGTTTGGTTTTGGTCTCTCATTTGCTTCAGTCCTCTGTCATGGATTCAATGGCAATAACAGACCCCAACTTGCCGTCAACTTACGCAACACAAGCCTAACCTTGTTGCTCCTTGGCTCGTAATCCTTGAAGACAACAAGGATAGCGGACAGCCTTAGATGCTACGAAATAGAATGCGACAACCATGGACCCCAATAAGACCATCGCCTTAGTTCTTGCCGGCGGCGCTGGATCACGGCTACATCCGCTTACGAAAGACCGCGCCAAGCCGGCCGTACCATTTGGCGGCAAGTACCGAATCATCGACTTTGCCTTGTCCAACTGTCTACACTCTGGCATCCGCAAGATACTTGTACTCACTCAATACAAGTCGCATTCATTGCAGATGCACCTTCGTGACGGATGGTCGATATTCAATCCCGGAATCGGCGAATACATCACAGTTGTGCCGCCTCAACAACGAACAGGTACATCGTGGTACCAGGGCACGGCAGACGCGGTCGCTCAGAACCTCTATTTACTCGACCGTAGCGACGCCGACTTCGTGGTCATACTTTCTGGCGATCACATTTACCGTATGGACTATGCTGCAATGGTCAACTTCTGCGTGGCAAGGAACGCGGCTACGGCGGTGGCCTGCATGCGAGTGCCAAGTCGCGATGCAAGTTCCTTTGGTGTGCTTCAGATTGATTCCGAAAACCGAGTCATTGATTTTCAGGAAAAACCCGAGGCACCCGCGGTCATTCCAGGCGATGAAAAGCATTCACTCGTCTCGATGGGAATCTACGTCTTTCAACGGACTACTTTGTGCAAAGCGTTAAAGGACGATCAGAACTCACCAATATCATCGCATGACTTCGGAAAAGATATCCTGCCCAAACTTGTTCAAGATAGACAGGTCTACGCGTACTCCTTCGGCGAATCGAGCGGCCGGGTAACCGTGGATGGCTATTGGCGTGATGTTGGCACGATTGACGGATATTTTAAAGCCAACATGGACTTACTCAGGTTTTCTCCTCCACTGGATCTCTATCAATCCAATTGGCCGATTCGCACATCGGAAACACAAGCGCCACCGGCGCGAGTTCTGCCCGGTCGGTCGGGGAAAACTACTGAAGTGAACAACGTTATCGCAGGTGCAGGGACCGTCGTGACAGGAGGATCAGTCTGGAACTCAGTATTATCTGGTAACGTTCGCGTGGAAGAGGGAGCGACCGTGAAGCACTGCGTGCTACTTGACGGCGTTACCGTCGGCGAGGGTGCCAAATTGAGGAATTGCATCGTCGACAAGAATGTTGTCATCCCCGCAGGTGAATCCATTGGGTATGCGCACAATGACGATCGAAAACGCTTTCCGGTGTCGGAGTCCCGCGTCGTAGTTGTTCCCAAAGGGCATGACTTCGGATGCGTTTCTAAATCGGATCATAACGAGACCGTTCGTATAGCGTCGGCCTCAAGTGACACGAAAACGCTAACGCGTCGCGATGTTGCCAGAGATCCGGAGAAGCACGAGCCGACACAATCGCAAACAGATTCCTTCAGGTAAAACGCATTCACCACTGCAGTCAATGAGCAAACTTGGACCATCATATTCCCACGAGGGTTTGGGTGGGGTAGCTCCCTAAGCGTTAAGCCTACCTCATCCAGATCCTCACCTCGCAGGCGGTTTTCGGAGATTGGATTTCGCACCGCATCTATCAGAGATAGTTCTAAGTCGGAGCAACTTTTTACTTTGTTTTTTAAGGACTTAGAAAAATGGAAAAAACAGGATTCTTGATCGACATGGATGGAGTCATCTACCGTGGGAACCAGCTCATATCGGGCGCTGATGTCTTCGTTCAAACCCTACTCAAACACAATTTGCCGTTTGTTTTTCTCACGAACAATAGCCAAAGAAGCCGTTTGGACGTTACGACAAAGCTACGGCGGATGGGGATTGACGTTGAGGAAAAGCACGTATTTACCTGCGCGATGTCGACGGCGAGGTTTCTCGCAAAGCAGAAACCCAACGGAACCGCGTATGTCATTGGTGGCAGTGGCCTACTCAATGCACTCCACAAAAATGGCATTGCCGTTGTGGACAGCCAACCCGACTTCGTGGTTGTGGGAGAGGGCCGAACAATCACGCTTGAAATGCTGGAGGCGGCCGTCCAAATGATTTTGGATGGAGCAAAACTAATTGCTACGAATCTCGATCCGAACTGCCCGACAAGTGATGGCGGGACTCGTCCAGGTTGCGGTGCAACAGTTTCTTATCTGGAAACAGCTACGGGCGTTTCTGCATTCAGCCTGGGCAAGCCAAGTCCGTTGATGATGCGAGCAGCGCGAAAAGAACTTGGCTTATCTACGTCTCAAACAGTGATGATCGGCGACACGATGTCGACCGATATCCTTGGTGGCGTCGAAATGGGCTACCGTACCATACTCGTTCTGTCTGGGGGCACGAAAGAAGAGGACATCAAGCGGTTTGCATACGCACCCGATTGCGTTGTCGAATCTCTTCATGCACTTTGCCACAACGGAGACATCCGACTGTCGCTGCCCGCGCCGGACCCCACCGACGACAGCGTCAACCTCAACGAATGGAGAATGATGCACGCAACTTGAACTGCATTGCCAGCGTATCAAGTGCAATCGAGACGCTCGAAACGAAGCCTACGGACGAAGGCACGAAGGCGAAGGCAGCCTTTCCTTTTAACAATTCTTGCGACTCAAGTCTCAATCCTCCAGTCGCTGACCTGGGCACATTCGTGTGGCTGGTTTTGTTGCTGCTGCCAAGAATTCGATAACGCCGAAATCAGAAGTTGAGTAGTGGGAAATCACAGTAAACAGAGCTGCCAATCGCTCCCGACATTGATCGGTATGCTATGGACCTATCCTCGAGGTGCTTTACGCTGGTTACAGTGATAGAATCAAGCCATCTAGCGAGTGAATCTGAATCGCTAAGGCAATGCTCTCCCTCGGCTGCTCGAAAAAGATGGCGACTGATTTCAACGAAAGTGAACTAGGGCTGGTTGACCGAATCTGTGACGAATTCGAAAGCCAGTGGACTGCTGACAAACAACCTCGACCAAAACTGGCAGACTTCATTGCGCGCGTGCCTGAAGCTCTGCGTGAACAAGCAGTCAGACGATTGCTAGAAGTCGATGTCGAGCTTCGACGGAAGGCAGGTGAACAGCCGAAGCGTGACGCCTACTTGGCCGAATTCCCTGCGGACCAGACAATTATCGACAGCGTCATTGCTGATCACGACACCACACTAGCACCGATTAGGAATGAGCCATCGGACTCGAAGCAGTGGATTGGCAAGTACGAAATAATTCAGGCATTGGGCAAGGGCGGTCAGGCGGTAACCTACTTGGCTCGCGATCCCGACCTACAACGTAAAGTAGTCATCAAGGAATACCATTCTTGTGTAAGCGAATCGGAACGTGAAGCGGTGCTCAATGAAGGCCGAGCGCTGGCTCGCGTGAGCAGCAAATACGTTGCCAGCTGCCTGACGGTTGAGCGTATTGGTGATGCGGTCTATCTGGTAATGGAGTACATTCGTGGCCAAACTCTGCAAGAGGCTGGCCGAGATCGCAAGCTCGATTTCCACAAGGCAGCGGAGCTGGTTGCTCGAATCGGCGAGGGACTCTACGACGTTCACCTGTGCGGATTGATTCATAGGGACATCAAACCGGCCAACATTCTCATTGCACCCGATGGGACGCCTCGAATTGTCGACTTCGGACTGGCCGCGTCGATGGTGAACGATGATCGGGAACAGATCGGCGGCACCCTGCCGTTTATGGCTCCCGAACAGGCTGTCGGAGATGGTGACCGGATCGATCAACGTACGGATATCTTCGGGTTGGGAGCGATTCTGTATTGGCTTACGACTGGGAAGCCACCTTACAGAGCAAGCGGCAAGGAAATCTGGGATCAGGTCAAGAGTGGCAGCTACGATAAACCGTCTGATCTGAATTCATCCATTCCCGCGAAGCTAGAATCCGTGTGCTTGAAAGCGATGGCTTTCGAACCTACGGCACGATATAGCTCTGCATTTGAACTGAGCCGAGAACTACGGGAATACTGTGGGCACGATACCTCAGTAACGTCATCGGTCGGTTCAGGTGGGCAGCAGGTACCCGCCGTTCCGCTAGGCCCAAATCCATATCCTGGCCTCTCCGCATTTACTGTCGACGACGCGAACAATTTCCATGGTCGCCAGACGCAGATCGAACGACTCAGCGCAGCATTCAGCGAGCTCGTCTCGCCGGCATCCCGGCGCAAGAACGTCCCACGGTTACTGCCTATTCTAGGTCCGTCGGGATCCGGCAAATCGTCGTTGGCTCAAGCGGGGCTTTTGGCACGTCTCAAGTCCGGAAGCAATGAGGCATATCGGACAATCGTGATGACTCCTGGCAATCATCCTTTGGAATCGATTGCCACTGCGTTTGCAAAACTCGTCACTGACGACCCTCATCCAATCGGGAAAATCCACGAATTTGAAACTGAGCTGCGTCGCAAAAGCGATAAAGATGCACACGAAGGGCTGCGACGAATCGTTTCCTTGATAACGCAATCGAACCCTGCGCCGATTTGCTTGTTGATTGACCAATTTGAGGAAACGTTTTCGCTATGTGAAGACGCCGACGAACGACGAGCATTCATAGATGGACTAATCGAGGCCACACAAGATTCACACGGAATACTGAGCGTCATATTCACACTCAGAACCGACTTCATCGGCTATTCCCAAGACTATAGCGCCTTAAACGCGGCGATCGCGGAGCGTGGCGTCATCGTCCCGGCAATGAATGAGGACGAATTGAGATTGGCAATTGCCCAACCGGCCGAATCCGCCGGGTATCTTTTGCCACCAGCAATAATTGATCTCTTGATCTCGCAAACGAAAGGAAGAGAAGGCGCCCTGCCGCTACTGCAGTTTGCCTTAAACCAAATCTGGGAGGGACTGTTCAACGGTGACCGCCCCAGCAAGACGCTGAGGCGGATTGGTGGCGTTGGTGGCGCGCTTGCCGGAAAAGCTCAGCTGATCTACGATTCCCTCACGGCCCATGAGCAGAAGATTGCCCGGCAAGTTTTTCTGAACTTAGTGCACCTTGGAGAAGGCACAAGAGACACTCGGAGGCGTGCTGACGTCTCGAACATCGTCGCTGACGGCGAGTCAGAACAAGATGTCCGCACTGTAGTCAACCAGTTTTCCTCCAGTTCGGCTCGGCTGCTTACTCTGTCCAGCAGCGACGATGGGTCGAAGACAATAGAAATCACACACGAAGCACTGCTGGACCATTGGTCAACGCTTGGCGAATGGCTAAATGTGTCGCGGGACGATATTCGCTTGCAGAGACGGCTTGATGACGCTGCTCGACATTGGCGGGCAAGCGGGCGACCTGAAGGGCTACTTTGGCGGTCTCCCGATTTGGATTTGGCTCGGGACTTGTCAACTTCAACCAGCGTGCACCTGACGTCGAGGCAACGCGAGTTTTACGATGCTTGTGAGCTGCAAAATCGGCGACGCCATCGCCGAGCGAAACTTTGGAGAAACGTTGTTGCCGCAACGGCCATAGCGTTTGCACTCTTGACAGCCGGATTAGTCGTGCAGTCGTACAGCCTTCACCAAGAGGGTGTACGCGCCAGGCAGAATGCGGAACTCGCGGAAAGAGCGCGGGAACAAGCCGAAAGGGCCAACGCAGAGGTTCGAGATTCCCTGGAAGTCGTCGAGCACCAGCGAAACCTCGCCAGGGAAGCGGGACAGCTTGCAACTGCAAACGCAAAAATCGCCAAGGACCAAACAGCCTTGGCTAACGAGCGGCTCGAAGAAGCCAAGCACGCACACTATCGATTGCAGCTCGATCGAGTCCAAGATTTGCTCTCCACCGATCCGTTGCAAGCAATTGATCTTCTTCACGATACGGACGTTTGCCCGGTGGATCGCCGGGAATTTATGTGGGGATATCTGGACGCAGCCAGTCGCCGCAATGTAACGCCGCTTTACGGTCACCGTGAATACATATGGGCCGCCGCATACTCACCCGACGGTAAGCGTGTCGCTACAGGTGCCGGTGGAATGGACGGTTCGGTGAAGATTTGGAATGCCACAACCGGAGAGCTTGAGCGCACGCTAAGCGCGAATGAGCAGGGAATCTGGAGCGTGCAGTTCTCGCCAGACGGTAACAGCTTGCTAAGTTGCCACAGCTCGAAACTTCTTTTATGGGACCTCGAAGATGAAACTCGGGGGCCCGAGCCGCTAGTCACAGACGCGAAACACATCATGAGTGCGAACTTCGCGCCAGATGGCTCGAAGCTTGTCTATGCAACGTTACTCAACGGAATAGTGGTGTGGGATTGGCCAACACGGACGGTGTCCGAACTAAGCTTGGAGGCTCCCAAGCGAGACGGAAGCGACGTCACCTTGAAGGGAGTCCGCGGCGTGCAGTTTTCGCCTGATGGTCAATACCTCGGCTGTACGGCACAGGGAATCGTCGTGATCTGGAATGTCGACTCAGGCGACATTGTCGACCAGATCGAAAATAAGAATCGAGTTTCTGCGGCCATCGACTTCTCTCCGGACAGTGAACATGTAGCGTTCGCATCAGTTCAGGAACTGACAATCCGCGATTTTGTGAAACAACAAACGGTCGGGCGACATCGAGGGCACACACAAGAGATCTACGACTTGGCTTATTCACCGGACGGATCCAAAATCGCGACCACTAGCTTCGACTCCTCGATCAAACTGTGGGATATTTCGTCAATCAATCAGTTTGTGAACGTTGGGAAACATACGGGATACGCCTTGGCAATAGCGTTTTCTCCCGACGGAAAACACATTGTTTCTGGTGGAGCCGACGAAACGGCAAGGATTTGGAGTGTTGATTTCGGCGCCAAGTACGAAATCCCAAACGCAGGATGGCAGTTTCTAATCACGGAAGACTCCAAACGCTTGCTCACCGTTGGTGGAAACAATCAGCAGATTTGGTCGCTCGCTACGGGAGAGCTACTGCATCGCATGCCAATCGACGTTGCAGTTCGAAACGTTATTGATCGCAATCCAAGTGTGATCGCAGTTCCAACCGGGCGAGCATTTGTCGTGAGACAGGCGTTCGATGGCCAGCCCCGCGATGAAGTGCTCGACGCAAACTTATCGCCTTTCTTGCACGATTTTGGACAAGCACACGTTTTTCCAGACGGCAAACGCGTGCTCGCGATCTCCAATTCCGCAAGTCCTGCGTTAATCGATCTGGAAGATGCAACGTTGACGCCAATTCAAACACCAGAGCAAATCTACTGCACATCCGTGTCAGCCGATGGCAAGTTATTTGGGTTGGCCGCATATGGCACGTTGCAACTCCACGATGCCGATGGCAATGTGAAGAGTAAAATATCTCCGTCTAGTCGGTTCGTGCCTGTGTCGTTAGCGGTCACACCTGAAAAAGTTGTCGTGACTAGTAACACTGACCTATTCGCATTCAACGTGAACGAACAGAGCCAACTTGAAGACGGCGGCCGCATCAAGCTGAAATACCGTCCAATCAAAGTCGTTGTCAGCGAGGACAACGCCTACGCAGTCACAACCAGTACAACAAGGGTTCACGTTTGGAATCTCCAAGATCTGACTGAACAATCGATGGCACGATTCAAACTGGTTGACATTGCATCGTCACAAGAAGAGCTGATCGGAGTAACAAAAGACGGCGATGCACTCCGTTGGAAGCAAATCTCCGATCTCAGCAACGCACCAGAGACAGTGAAATTCGACCATCCAAGCCCGCCAACTGAAGTCGCGCTGTTGCAAAATGGGGAGATTTTGTCGGCCCACTACGACGATGGTTATCATCGCTTGTGGAGTACACATGATGGCAGCTTGGTCCTGGCAAATGACATGGCATCAAACCATCGGCGAATGACTATCGCAGCGGGCCTGTCCGGTGAAACCAGCATTACGGTGGCTTGGGAACCAAAGATCGCCGTCGTTGATGGAACAACATTCGAAACGCAACATGATTTGTATCCTGGGCGTTTTCTCGAGCAAGTAAGTGTCTCACCGGATGGTAAATTCTTAGCAACGCAAGTCGAAACGGGTGTTGAGCTTTGGGACACGCAGCAGGGCACGCTCCTAGGGACCTTTCACGGCCACACGTTTGCGGGCGAGCTGGCGCAAGCGTTTGACGCGAATTGGAGAAAACTCGCGTTGCTCGATCGAACCAAGAAACTCACGCTATGGGACGTAGCTAGTGCGAAACCCGTTGGTGATCCAATCCCACTTGCAGGAGATCCCTGGTCGCTTTCATACTCGCCCGATGGCAAAACGCTCGCTGTGGCGTGCGCAGATTATAGCAACGTTTACCTAATCGACGGCGAGACGGGCAAACTGCAAGGTCAGCTCGAAGGACACACTCGAAGTGTTTATGCAGTTCGATTTCGGTCAAATGGCAACTTAGTAACAACAAGCGACGATGGTTATGTCCGAATTTGGAATACGCAAAATCGGCAAAGCCTGTTCAGCGTCTTCGTTGACGGCAAAGAACGCCGACATTCGGACTTCGAGCTGAACCAAGTCGGATCTTGGCCGACAACTGGACCACTGTTCTTTTCCGCGAAGGGTCAGTTCATGGGCCAACAAGGAAGTTCATCCACGGTCCGCATTTGGGATCTCGACTCCCGCCAGCTGCTAGGAATGATCAACGATGGCGGGCGATTTGGCACGGTGGTACTCGGCCAGTTTTCTCCAGACAGTTCAGCGATAGCATTGCTGCACGAAAGCGGTCGAATCACGCTTTGGAGCTTCGACAAACTTCAGCTTGTGGCTACGATCACCCCTCCCGCAAACCACGCCGTTAGAAACCTCAAATTCAGTCACGACGGAAGGACTCTACTAACCACGCATTCAAGTCAGGTCTCGCTGTGGGACACACTAACAGGTCGCCAATGGAAATCTTTCGAAACAAAGCAGACCGCATCAGCAGCTTTTTCACCAAATGAGGAACGCTTGGTGATTAGCCACTACGATGGCAGTATCACAGTTATTGGAGCATCACCGCGCACGACTTCGTCCGTCGCGGCCACTCGTTCGGACGGAGTCACGGCCTTGACGTTCACACGCGATGGCAAAAACGTAATCACAGGAAATGAACATGGGATGATGGCGATCCAGAACGCTACGACAGGCGAAGTTGTGCGGTCGTTTCGTGGGCACGAAGGAGCCGTTCGAGACGTCGCAGTCTCGGCCGATGGAGTCTTCCTCGCATCCGTGGGTGACGACCAGACATGCCGAATCTGGGACATCCAAACGTGTGCGTTAGTCCATACTTTCGATGACTTCTCGTCGAAAGTCACGAGCGTCTGCTTTACTCCTGATGGAAATAGCATCGCAATAGCAAGATACCTACAAGCCAACCTACTTAGCCTCGATACGCATCAAGAAGTCCGAGAATTCAAACAAGCGAGCCTGACATTCGATGTCGCAATTAGTCCATCCGGGACGCACGCGGCACTAGCATCGACTGTCGAAACCGTGGATGTGGCGGATATATCGCCAAATTCACTTTACACACAACGTCTCGTCGGACACGAAAATGGAGTGCTTGCCGTCAAGTACTCACACAATGGAAAACATTTAGCAACAGCAAGTGCAGACAAAAGTGTACGCCTTTGGGATACAGCAACGGGAAGCGAAGCCATAGTGCTGCTCGGTCACGATGACTGGGTCCGCGATGTCGACTTTCACCCGAACGACCAAGTTATTGCGTCTGTTGGCGAAGACGGGAAATTGATTCTGTGGAATGGCAATACGGGACAAATCGAAGCAAATATCGACGCACACGCTGGAACGATTTGGAAAGTTGAATTCTCGCCGGACGGAAAGTTGCTGGCATCTTGCGGACGCGATGGCATGACACGGATTTGGGATGTTAAATCGAAAACTGAAAGGCTTGCCTTGGCTGGAGTAGGCGACAGTGGCAGTCAAGATGTACTTGGCGGCCTTGACCTTTCAATTGAATCGAAAGCACTGACAATCGTGACAGATCTATTCGAGGCCAAGGGTCACCGCAGTGCAGTATTGCAGGCGATTAATGCAGACGAGTCGTTGTCTCCCGCTCTTCGCTCGCGCTGCATTTTGCTCGCCCACCGCCGGCGATCGCTCGCAGACGGGAGAACATCGTCACAATCCGCGCCGGCGGCATACGCAACCATCGCATCACGTTTGAACAAAGACATCTGGGAGAAAGTACGAGAACCAGGCTCGGAACCAACTGACGAAGAACTCAATCGGATGCGATCAATCTGCAAACAACTCCCGAAAGGAATGTACTTCAATACGCTGGGCACCGCAGAATTCCGAGCCGGAAACTATCAAGCAGCAATTGAAGCTGCCAACGTCTCTGTATCCAAAACACCTGCTGAGCTAAACCTCGACTCTCCTCATCCTGGCGACATTGCAATCCTTGCTATGAGCCATTTGAAGCTTGGAAATCTCAAAGACGCCAAGCAATACCGCGATCAATTCCAAGAGTTGATGAAGCAAGACAATTGGCAATCTGACAAAGAATGCACCTCATTTCAAAATGAAGTTACAGCAATGTTCGGCGACGCGCAGTAAGAGCACCACGTAAAAACATGGCAGGTACTTCGAAATGGCAATCGCATCGATTACTCCGCCTGCGTCATGAAAATGGCACTGGCCTGCCCGAGCGCAGTTAACGACGATTGACGCCCAACCCAACCCCAACGGGGGGGGCGCAAGACAAGTCGCTGGTGCTACTATCGATTGCGTCTATCATGGCTGAATGGAGTCCCCTCATTTCGCAGTGGTGAACGATGCCGCGTCAACGACACAGAACGTTCGAATCGCTAGAAACGCGCCGATTGCTTGCAGTCGTCGATCTGGAACTTGGCAGGAATAGTTACTTCCCCCTTGCGACGCCTGTAACCGTTCGGCAGGAAAACTTCAACGATTCAGACTCAATGGAAAATGTCTTCCGTTTTTCCGCTGAACCGGGCGAGGTGATTTCTGCGGCGATCAATAGGTTTTCCGCCAAGACAACTTCGGCACTGGCAAGCATCGTCGATCCAACGGGCAACATACTTGTCTCTGCGCCGCTCGATCGCGAAGTCCTCCTTGAACAAATCACAACAACTTCCGGTGTCCACGAAATCATCGTAAAAGACCTTTCGGGCTCCGGTAGGCTAGAATTCGCACGAAATGCATTTCACGAAAGTCCATCGAACAAGAACTCACCATCAGAAGCACAGACCATCGATGTACATAGTGGAGTCCCTGTTTTCGGGTTCGTCGATTCAAATGCAGTCGACTGGTTCGAATTCGCGCTGGCCGATGGCGAACACGTTTCCGTTACGGTCGCCGGTAGCCGGCGGAATCCAGAGTTTGCGATCTACGACACGGATGGCGCGACGCGCCTTGCGAATTCACGCCATGCGCCCCGACAAAGTGATAACGACGCAACATTTACCATCGCGAACTTCATTGATTTAACAACGGACGGAACTCTGAATACATATTTCGTCGCGATCGAAACACCTGGCCAATACGCACTGCGATTTGACGCTGGAACAGTCGAGCATCCCGAAACGTTGCGGTCGAGCGGTCCCCATCGATTTCATGCAGCGGAAGACACACCGGTGCAAATCACTATCGACCAAACGCTGCCAGTCGAGTTCGTTCCGGTCGAAGTTCGAATCTTCGACGGACTCGGTGAAGAAGTAGAGTCGCATCAAATCGAAGAAAACCAAACCGTCATGTTCAATCCACAATCGACGGGCGAATACACCATTTTGTTACGGCAGCAGAGTGACACATACTATCGACTGCAGATTTCGGGCGACTCGCAACTTCCTTTTGGCGCAGCGGATGAACAATCGGATCTTGGCTTCGTTCGACCTGGGACGCAGATCCCGATCGAGTTTACTCAGACGCTCCGTCATCCGATCGGCACATCATTCGTCGATGGCGAACCAGTTGAACTGCAGGCAGACGGCCTGTTTGCCATGCTGACGATCCCGGCACTCGAAGATGGTGAACATACTCTTGTGATTCCTTCGGGAACAGTTGCGGCCGTCGATGGAACTCTGAACAACGAAATCGTCCGCACGTTCAGTATCGACAGTGTCGCTCCCACTCTCACGCTTCGGGGCATTGCTGCAGGCGATGTTCTTCCAATCGGTACACATACGTTTGAACTGAAATATGACGAACCGGTCGCGACTCCGTTTTACGAGATTAGACAAGTGTCCAATCAGCAGCTCGTACGTGGTACGGTCCGCCAAATCGTTGACGAAAGCACGATTCATGTAGCAGTCCCATTTACGTCTGAGGGCGAATACAAATTCACTGTCGGAGCAGCTACCGACGCAGCAGGAAACGAGTCCGAATTCGCAGCGCCGGTGTTTGCCGTCGACAAGCCTGAAGATCCGATGCCAATCCCGTTTTCACGGACGGGTCTCGATGGTGCACTTACGTTCGACGCTTCATCAGCTGGATACTTGCACTCCCCTGACGACGTCGACTCCGAATACATCGACCTACTCGCAGGCCATACGATTTCCGTGCGTTATTCGGTTACTGCAACAAACGGCCCGACGCAATTGCGGCTACGTAAACAAGACGCTCCAGCAACGACCGTCGAATTTCACACTACCGAAACCGACGAAACACACGCAGTTCACAATATTAACATCATCGAATCAGGGCGATACTTCGTCGAGGTATCAGGCGACGGACCTGCCGAATACGACATCGACATCACAGTCGATCTCATCGATGTTAGTAATGTCTTTCCGCTGACCAAAGAAACTGCGTTCGCACTCGATGATTTGCTAAACCAGAAAAGCGGCCTCGCATCTTTGACAAGCGTACTTCCGGACTCTGAGGAATCCAAATCGTCACATTGGTTTAAGTTCACGGCAGACGCAGAAGAACTGATTTCGATCGTCGCGAGCGATGTGACGCTTGGCCACGTGGTACTCGAAGTTCTCGATGCAGACGGCAACGTTCTGGACGTTGGGGTACCACAGAACATCTGGAACGGAGCACTCGCCGAGTTCATCGCACCTGACGCAAAAGAGTATGTCATTCGAGTGACCGGCAAGAACACTCCATTCAATCTTGTGGTTGCTCGAAAACGACGTTTTGAATCGAGCACCGAATATGCCGTGGGCCTGCGCGAAGGCACGAGCATCATGGGCAGTCTAGGGCAACTGCAGCCTGGCCGCCTGTTTGCTGGGGCAACCACGATTTATGAAACGTATCCGACTTCGAACGAAGCGTGGCCGGTCCTCAATGAATTTCCGTCCGCCTACAGTTATGTGATCGATGCCGGACTGGCCGCGACTCCCTATTCACTATTGCTGAGCGTCACTGGAGTCGACGGAATCCTAGAATACGAAATGCAAACAGGCCAACTCATTCGGAGAATTGCCACGCCAGTTGGATACAAGGCACCAGCATTTGCTGACGGAAAGATCTATGGATTAGACAGGCCTCACATCGACATCATCGATTATGTCACGGGCAGTCGGGAGCGTAGCGTAGAATTGCTGCAAGACGTTGATGACGGACTCACGATATCCAACGGACAGCTATACGTAGGGACAGGCTTTGGCAATATGGGAAGAATCGACCTCGGCACAGGAGAAATCGAAGAACTCGTCCCAGGAGAATTAATAAAGTTCATTAGCGACATCGATGGCCTAACAACCTTCGACGGAGATTTTGTTGCGGTTGACGGAGTGGTCGCAAATCGTTCGTCCACGCGTCTAGACCCACAGCGATTGAATGGCATTCCATTCGTCGAACATGAAGGCGTAGCTAGTACTGGGGGCTTGGACAGCAGCTCCGCGCAACATCGTGCCGAGTTGCGTGCGGGCAACGCGTACTCGTTGCATATCGCTATCCCAAACAGCGTCCCGCCGCTTCTCCAGACGCTAAACGCTAACGCAACAATTCTGGCGCCAAACGGAGACGTTGTTACTCAAGGAGAATTGCGAACCGGCGAGCTAACGCTAAACTTCGATGCCGCGTTGTCTGGCGAATACACAATTCAGATCGAAGCCGTGAACGACACGTCTGGCGAATACGAACTGCGTTTAGACGGTGCCATTTCCAGCCCTGCGTTCCGCGCGGATCTAATCGATGATGGTACCGTGCGAAGTCCCATCGAACTCGACCATGATCGCGTCATCATCAAATTCAACGAACCGATCGACGCGACATCGCTATCGGCCAGCGATTTGCAAGTCAACGATTCGCCTGCGTCGGAGGTTCAAGTCCTGTCGCCGAACGTCGTCGAATTTACGTTCGAGCTGACGGACGCAGCAGAATACACTATCGCATTGGCCGAAGGCAGCGTAATAAGCTCCCTGGGAATCCCGATTCAACCGTTCAGTGCTACTGTCAACCTCGATCATGTTGCACCTACGATCGTAACGACAGTGTCAGATCCTGAATTTGACATTGCGGCGAGGACTGCGAGATTCGAATTCCAATTCTCCGAGATCGTTAAGGCAACTTCGTCTCGAGTTGGACTGTACACCGACGGGAATTTCACGTTTCCAGAGGTGACGATTATCGATCAGGGCGCAACGCAAATCATGCTGGTTCCTGTTCCGACCGAGGGAACCATTGAACTAGAAATCTACGGGAACATGTGGGTTGACGCTGCCGGCAACCAATCCGACGTTGACAACGATAGCGTGGCTGGCGGGACTCGGCGCATTGCTATTACTGGCGATGTGAATCGAGACACCGTTGTCAACGCAGACGACGTCGACGCGATTTGTGCAGCGATTCGATCCGCCAATCGCGATCAGCGATTCGATGTGAATGGCGACAGTGCCGTCAATCAAGAAGACTTCGACATGATGATCTATGACGTTTTGAAGACCGGGCCGGGCGACGCCAGCTTGGACGGTGTGTTCGATTCATCGGATCTTGTGTTCGTTTTCCAACAAGCCAAATACGAAGACGGAATCACGGACAACGCCACTTGGGCGGACGGAGATTGGAACTGCGATGGAGAATTCGACAGTCGCGATTTTGTCACGGCTTTCCAACAAGGAAATTACGTTCGATCGGCTCGACAAGCTCAGATCGTTCGTACGCAAATCGCCTTCGACTACGACGACGAGCGGCTACGGTAAACAACGGTATTGAGCGAACCCGGGATTTGCTTTTCAACGGGCAGCGATCGATGTACCATGGAGGGAACCTTCTAGACAGGCGTTAAACAATGGCTACCGAAATCACTTCCTCCGTCCCGTCGGCCGATACAGCAATCAGCTCTGTGCCGTCTCTGCAAAACGGCGATCGGATGACGCAAGCCGAGTTTCTGCGTCGCTATAATGCGATGCCTCACGTCCAACATGCGGAATTGGTTGAAGGACGAGTTTACATGCCATCTCCCGTTTCAGCCGTAAGACACGGCGAACCTCATTTTGACCTGAACGGATTACTGTTTTGCTACCGAGCCATGACACCGGGCGTTTTGGGTGGTGACAACTCAACGTTGAAACTCGACACCGACAATGCACCTCAGCCGGACGGGTATTTGAGAATCGCAGAAGAAGTTGGAGGCCAATCAAAAGTCGTCAACGGCTTCATTGAAGGAGCACCAGAACTGATTCTCGAAATCGCAGCAAGCAGCGTCAGCTACGACCTGCATGAAAAACGAAACGCCTATCGTCGCAACGGAGTGCAAGAATACGTGGTCTTGCGGACAGAAGATTCAGCCATCGACTGGTTCGTGCTTGCCGACGGAGAGTACAAGCCGCTGCCACTCGACGACGACAACATCTACCGCAGCCGTGTATTTCCCGGGTTATGGCTTGATGTTGCCGCAACTCTGAAGGGCGATGCAAAACAAGCTCTGGATGTGTTGCACCAAGGCATCGGCCACGAATCGCACCAGGCATTTGCCAGCTCGATGAAGCCAATAAACGCTCAGTAACGTAACCTGATCGAGACCATCATTCGTCGTCTGGCGTCATCGCGGTCCGTAGCCATGCCTGAGCGAACCGCCAATCACGTTCGACG
>JAGQPC010000356.1 GCA_020426925.1 Planctomycetales bacterium
AACAACAATAATAACAACAATAACAACAACGACCCAAACGATCCGAACAACACCAACCAGGATGATCAGGGACAAGGAAATACGCCTGTCGTTTCGATTACCGGTCAATTGGCTGGCGCTGGTGTCATCGTTAATGCTGAGGGCGTGCTTAGCCTCAAGAAGAACGTTGACCGCACAGGCAAGTTAGATCGCCGGCGTCGTCTTGAGGTTGTTGCCAATCTAAACCCGGACGTTGCGAAACGAAGTAAGCTTCGCAAGATCTCGCTGAACCGATTGGAAGAAGAGGTCGGTGCTCTTATTCGCAACGGCCAACGCCCGACTCAAGACATGCTTTACTTAGCAGGTCTCACAAAAATCCAATACGTCTTCTACTACCCAGAAACAAAAGACATTGTTCTGGCTGGACCTGCTGAAGGTTACACGCTTGACGAACATGGACGACCGATGGGCGTTTTCAGTGGCGATTCAGGATTGCAGCTTGAAGACCTTGTCGTCGCGCTTCGAGCGTATGGCCCGGACGGCAGCAAGGCAGGTACCGTTGGCTGCTCGATTGATCCGACACAAGAAGGCCTGACCAAGATGCAACAGTATCTTGCCAATATAGGAGGACAAATTTCCGGTGTTGGCGCAACTGACGAGATTGTCCGAGGACTGAAAAACAGTTTGGGACTACAAACAGTTACGATCTTTGGAATTTCTCCGAATACGCATTTCGCTAACATACTTGTGGAAGCCGACTATCGTATGAAGATGATCGGTATCGGCTTGGAAGAACCACCGGTCCGAATCGAAAGCTATATCGATCGAGCAAGTCCAAGTGCTGTCTCACGCAATGCCATGCAGCGTTGGTATTTTGTTCCGGACTATGATTGCGTACGAGTTACCGACGACGGACTTGCCGCTGAGCTAGTCGGTGAAGGAGTCAAGCTTGTCAACGCCGACGAACTGGTCCGCGGTGATGGCACTCGAGTTCAATCAGCCAATCCGGATCGAGCGAGCAAGAGATTCGTTGATTCGTTTACACAGCTGTATCCGCAGCTTGCGAAGCGGTCGCCAGTGTACGCTCAAATGCGAGATCTGATCGACATGCTGATCGCCGCAGCGTACATCCAGGATCAAGGCTATTACGAAGAAGCAAATTGGGAGATGGCGATCTTCCGAAACGAAGAGCTCGTGCCAGTCGAAGTCTACGCAGCTGCAGAACAAGTCGAAACGGCAGTCAACGCAGTCTGGAAAGGTCAACGATTGATCACACCGGTTGGCGGAGGAGTCCAGATCGACGCGACTCGCGCGATCTCGGCGAGCCATGCAACTCCTGACGACGGCTCACTTGCCCAGCAACGCAGCGAAGTAAAAGTCGAGCTTGTCGCCGGCCAATGGTGGTGGGACTAACTTGCGTTCGATCACTGATCTTCCCGTTATCATGGGTGTTCAGTTTGCAATTCAGCATCCCTGCCAGGCAGATTCGTCTGCCCTGGCAGGTGTCGCTTTCGATGATTTACTCTCGGTAGCGGTTCAAGCAGAGCGTCCTGCTGCTGGCCGTTCTGTCTCTAGCTCGTGTCCAATGATCGTCGATCGCGCGGCCGCAACTTCTTGGGATTGACGCGACGCACGAGAATACCGTCCCGCTTGGAATGCTCGAAGAAGATCACTCGAGTCGAATTCAGCATCGCAATTCCAGTCGCCCTCTGCCCTACTGGAGTTTCCAGGAATTTCATCGTCGTATTCGGCAGCAGTGAAGATCTCGATCAAATCTGATCCGTTGAAAACTCCGCTTAGATTCGCGTCACCAACGGGCACGTGAAGAAAATCGCTCAACAACACATCAAGGTCCTGAACATCTGCAACGGATCGAGAAGGTCGCGTTCCCCGTCGTAGTCAACGTCAAAAAAGTGAATTCCCCACGGCAACGCGTTCTCATTGACCGGCCTCGCATCGGCGAATTGGTCGTTACCGAGATTTTCTTCCCAATTGCCGTTGCCAAGAGACAATCGGCATCTCCGTCATGCCCGGCGTCAGCCGTGAAAGTTCGCGACTCTTGTTGAAAGAAATTGTACTTGGGCAAACCATGTGCGTCGATTTGTCCGTCGCCATCGAAATCGTGGCTGAAGTCAGCTTGGCACGCTTCTGGTTGCGGTTCACCTTGGTGACTATTTCAGAAGAGATCAGCGACCTGATGTTGCTGTAAGGCCCACTTTCCGCCTGTGTTCTCGATCCAGGACAACGTGCAACGTCCAGGTTGCAGAGGCCCACCACCGAACCGTGAGAGTACCTAAACGTCGATGCCACCATCCTTGTCCAGGTCAGACGCCTGAAATACGACATTTCCACCATCGTGGTGTGTCACTCCGAGCTGTCTTTCAACCAGTTCATTTCCCGAGACCTCAAACCACATGTAGCTGTATTCGAAGTCCGTGGCGCCTTTTTTCGCAAGGATGTCGAGACCTCCGTCTTGATCAAAATCAAACGTATGACCAAGCGGTGTGACGAGAGAATCACCGAATCCAGCAACAAGCTCGAATGGGAAGTCGCTTGAACCACGTCTGTACCATCCGTTAGTCGTCACTAAATCGTCGGTTCCGTTTTGGTCGACATCGGCTACGAGTACAATACGCCCGGTCAAATCTGCTGCGGCAGGAACGACCTCAGTCTGATACGAAAGGTCGCCCGTGAAGAGTCGCCGTGGTTCAAGCATTTCGCGGTTCAATCGAGGATTTATATGTCTCCCACCCCCGTAGTTTATCACTAGGCTTGGCGAGATTCGCGGCCCACCACGAATGCTTCTGCGGCGCTCATCTCATTTGTACGGGCCCGCGCATGAAGCTCTTCTGCGTCTAGAACCTCGAGATTATGAATGCAGCCTACTTATTTTATTTCGTAATCGGATGAAACGCATCTTTCTCATGCAACTCCTCGGACGATGACGCTGAGTTCACAATGAGCCGTTAGTTATCTGCGTGACTCTCCAACCAGAAAGGCAAAGGCACTCAGGTAGTAACATGCGACAGATAGTCCCTTTGATCAACAGCCGGAACAGGCTCTTTCCGTCTGCTGGCAGGACGGAGCGAGATTCATCAAGACAAATGTGCGCAAGTGATCTTCTTCGGATCAGGCCTGACGGTCCTCTTTGACCTTCCGTACAGTTGCTTCGTTGTAGTCCGTTCGTGTAACGAGTATGATGCCGGTCCTGCGACTGTCAAAATAGCAACGAGGCGATCAACGATGTGGGCACGGAGCCGATTCTTTCAAAAGCTGGGCGGTGGGATCCTGGAACGAACCGCCATTGGTGCTCTGTCCGCATTTCAGCTAGCGGCATTGTCGTCTCATAAGAATCCGGAGACGATGAAGCTGATCAAACGCGTTCGTCGAGAACGCCGCACGTTGACGACTGCGTTTGAATCGTATCACATTCATTCACTCGCCCAAGCTTGCCGTAACCTCAAAGGTGATTTTGCAGAGGTCGGTGTGTATGAAGGTGCGTCGGCGGCTCTGATTTGCAATGTGAAGGCCGACAAGACTCTGCACTTGTTCGATACGTTCGACGGTTTGCCTGAATCGACTGACCCAGATCGGTCGATTCATAAGAAGAACCAATACGCGGTAAAGTTTGACGCAGTCAGACAATATCTTTCGCAGTATGGTGGCGTTGAATTCTATAGAGGCATGTTTCCCGAAACAGCCGCTGCGGTGGAAGAGAAAAATTTCGCGTTCGTGCATTTCGACGTCGATTTGTACGAGAGCACTCGAAGCTGCCTGGAGTTCTTTTACCAACGCATGACGCCGGGTGGGATTATGCTTTCCCATGACTATTCAATTCTGACCGGTGTCCAACAAGCATTTCACGAGTTCCTCCGAGATAAGCCAGAAGGACTAATCGAACTGAATACAACTCAGTGCATGGTTGTTCGCGCAGCTGCGTAGAGGGAACGGGATTTTTCAGACTACAGAGAATTCCGCAGATTCACGGAACGCAATGGGTGGCTGGTGGTCGAGCGTAAGCGAGCCCCCAGCGTCGAATTCCGTTACTACTGCGCTGTCGAATCTGGCGTCGAAGCCGGATTCGCAACGTTGTCGCCGGTGATGGTGTAATCGATGCGGTGAGACACTTTGCCGTCTTTGTTCCACCACGTCCAACGATTCGCCGGTGAGCCATTGATATAAGCGCCGCGGATTGAGCGGATTCCGTTTTCGTGCCACCAAGTCCAGACGCCTTCCTTTTTGCCTACGGCGTAGGTGGCTTCGAGCGATTTCTGCCCGTTTTCATAGTGCCAGACAAACTCGCCGGACGGCTGGTCGTAATGGTATTCACCTTCCATCCGTTTTTCGCCGTTGGCGTAGTAAGCGGTCCAGCGGCCGTGCTTTTCGTCTTTGCCTTCGCGAGTGTACGTGGCCAGTTTTACCGCCCACCAATCGTCGGGCGTCTTGAGCGATAGTCGTGCTCGCAGGACCCAACCTTCGACTTGCACTTGTTTGGAATCATCCGCAAAGTACTTGGTGGTCTTTTCCAGTCGGCGACCGTTCATGTACTCCACGTCCGTGACAACGTTTTCATCCGAATCGTATTCGACAAGCTTGCCGTGCAGTTCTCCATTGTGGTAATTGATGACACGCATTTTTGTGCCGGTGCTGTAGAACCAAACCGACTCTCCGTCACGTCGGCCGTCGACAAAATTCCATTCACTGATGGTGCGAGGAACCTGTGAATCATCTTGAATGATCCACTTGCCATTCAGGTTTCCGTCGACGAAGTTGCCGATCGACCGGAATTGGCCGACCTGGTATTGATTGTAAGGGGCCGCCGAAAACAACTCTGCTTCCGCTGCGTCGTAAATACGGACCCATTCTCCGTGTCGCTTGCCGAACCGATACTGGCCACGAATCGTCGTGCGACCAGCTTCGTCTTTCATCACCCAGCTGCCGTGATTGATGTAGTTCTCATTTTTATCCTGAGTGACTTCACGCTCGATCTTTGGCTTCCCGCTTGGATAGCGTTCGACGATAAGTTCGGCAGATGGCGGGTCCGCTATGGTGTCAGTGATCGAGGGAACGTTTTCCGGAACTGGCTGGCCTTGCGGTAGCTCTTCTTCAATCAGAGGCTCCACGCTACGTTGATTGTCGATGATGATCGACGGTGGCAGTCCGCCGTCGGACGATTCATCCGTAGAATCTTCCTCTGTTCCGTTGTCGCCATCATCAGCGTTTCCGTCGTCGGCAACGCCAGGTTCCTCGTCGTCCCCGACTTCATTGTCTGGCGAAAGTAGAGAAAAGTCGTCATCCTCAAGTTCTGGAAAGACGTCCTCG
The DNA here is from genome assembly GCA_020426925.1 of Planctomycetales bacterium. Lineage (GTDB taxonomy): Bacteria > Planctomycetota > Planctomycetia > Pirellulales > Pirellulaceae > JAGQPC01. Next base: position 5,302 of record JAGQPC010000356.1, read on the forward strand.
CCATTGTCTTGCGCGAGCGCAATCTGGCTTGGTGCAATGGATAACGCGGCGGTTGCAATCGCAAATGCAAACGTGAATGAGCTCACGAAGCCGCAGCACTTTGAAAGCAGCTTGCTGACCGTGACATTTTGAGGCAATGGCTCAGATTTTAGCTGGCGTTTTGACGACATCGCGCCACTCCAAAGGCAAACTTGCACGCCTGGTTTGAGGATCAGAAGCCACCGCACATAATATTGCAATGGTAACACCGCGGAGCGAACCTAGCCCGGGCTGTCCTCGTCTTATCGAGCATCTGTCTACGGCAACTTGACAATGAATCGATTGATCAGCTTGGGGAAACTGTGCGAACGAGTGAGGCAACTGGACCGTTTGCCGCTTGCCCCCTAAACTACCATAAAACGGCATTTTCCTGCCTACTCCACATTTCTTGCCATAACCGTACAGATGTCAACAAACGAAGAAGAAATCTATCAAGAACACGTGCTGGATCATTACGAAGATCCCTACCACAGAGGTTCCTGTGAAGGTGCGACGCACGCGCATGAAGACGACAATCCGCTCTGTGGGGACGTCATTCGTGTCGAGTTGCGGCTTGATGACGACGGCAAGATCAACGAAGCGTGGTTTGACGGCGACGGGTGTTGCATCAGTCAATCGGCAGCTTCGATGTTAATGGAAGAGATCGAAGGCAAAACTCTCGAAGAAGTCAAAGAGTATTCCGCGCAACAGATGCTCGACCTGTTTCAAGCGAAGCTAACTCCAAATCGTCAAAAGTGTTGTTTGCTTTCGTGGCGAGTCGTTCAGTCCGCTCTTTTTTCGCCACTCCACGATGACGATGGAGACGGTGACGCGCCTGCAAACTTCAATGGCCCCAACCTTGGGGATGAATCTTAATGACAACTGTCGACACGGCACCGCCGCTCGATCCGCAATCGTTCCGCAGTGATTTTCCAATTCTGAACAAGACTATTCACGACGGTAAGCCACTGGTTTATCTCGACAACGCGTCGACGACACAGCGGCCTCGGCAAGTCATCGATGCAATCGTGCGAATGTACGAATCGGAGTACGCCAACGTCCATCGCGGAATCCACTGGCTAAGCGACCAAAGCACTGATCGATACGAAGACGCTCGCGAGAAAGTCCGCCAGCTCATCAACGCCCAGCATCGGCACGAGGTGATTTTCACGAACGGGACGACGGCCGCCATCAATCTCGTTGCTCGTAGCTGGGGCGATAGCAACCTTAAATCCGGCGATGAAATAATTCTGACGGAAATGGAGCATCACGCGAACTTAGTTCCGTGGCAACAGCTGGCTGAACGAACTGGTTGTGTGCTGAAGCACATTCCGATCACCGACGATGGCCAGCTGGTGATGGATACGGTGGATTCACTGATGACCAATCGCACTCGGTTGGTCGCTTGCACCGCCGTGTCCAATGTCTTGGGAACGATTAACCCCGTCAAACAAGTTATCCAGCGAGCACATGACGCGGGTGCAGTGACGCTCGTCGATGCAGCCCAGAGTGTGCCTCACATGGCGACCGATGTTGTTGATCTCGATGCCGATTTTCTGGTCTTCAGCGGCCACAAAATGATGGGGCCGTCTGGAGTCGGAGTTTTGTACGGCAAAGAAGCGTTGCTGGATGCGATGCCACCGTTCCTGGGCGGAGGCAGCATGATTCGCCGAGTCAAATTGGACTCGTTCGAGCCGGCAGAGCTGCCCGCAAAATTCGAAGCGGGCACACCGCCGATCGTGCCAGCGGTCGGACTGGGTGCAGCGATCGACTACTTGCAAAACATAGGCTTTGATGCGATTCACCAGCATGAATTGTTGCTGACTAAGAAAGCTCATCAGATTTTGGAAGGAATCGGCGGCATACGGTTTCTCGGTCCAATTCCTGAATTGAAATCGGGGATCGTGGCATTTGTCGTTGACGGCATTCACGCGCACGATGTTGCGCAGTTGCTGGATCGAGAAGGCGTCGCGATTCGTGCCGGTCATCATTGCACGATGCCGCTACACAAGCGTCTGAAAATAGGCGCATCCAGCCGAGCGAGCTTTTACCTGTACAACACGCTGGAAGAAATTGAAATCTTGGGGCAAGCTCTCGAAAAGGCCAGAAGCGTGTTTCAACGCAAGCGGTCGTGATCACGGCTCGGCGGACCGCCCGTGTATCGATTACGCAATGATGTCATGCACGACAGAGCCGTGGATATCAGTTAGCCGGAAATCGCGACCCGCGAATCGGTAAGTCAGTCTGCTGTGGTCGATTCCCAAAAGATGCAGCAAGGTCGCGTGCAGATCGTGCATGTGAACTTTATTGGAGATCGCTTCATAGCCCCATTCGTCGGTCTCGCCGTATCGAATGCCAGTTTTCACGCCTCCGCCCGCCAAGAAAACGGTAAACCCTTTTGGGTTGTGGTCTCGACCGTTATTGTTTTGAGCGTACGGCGTTCGGCCAAATTCGCCTCCCCACCAAACGAGCGTGTCATCTAGTAGGCCGCGTTGTTTCAAGTCCGCCAACAAAGCGGCGACGGGTTGATCGATAGCAAACGCGTGCTTTTTGTGCGCCGGCATATTGGAATGCTGATCCCATTTTGGCGTCGCAGAATTATCCGAATAGTTGATTTGCACGAAACGCACGCCAGCTTCCGCAAAACGACGAGCCATCAAACATTGACGGCCAAACTCGTCCGTTTCATTTTGCCCGATGCCGTAAGATGACAGTGTCGATTGCGTCTCGGCAGAAAAGTCCATCACGGCAGGTACTTCGCTCTGCATGCGATACGCTAACTCAAACGACTCGATGACATTGTCGAGTCCCGCGCCTCGCGAATGATGTTCGAGCTGTTCGCGATTGAGCTGCTGAAGGACATCCAGGTGCTCGCGCTGTTGCGACAAACTCAGATGTTGATTCGCGATGTAAGAAATCTTCGCTTCGGTGATTGGCGTTCCTGGTCGACCGATCGCAGTTCCTTGGTAGGCGCTCGGCAAAAACGCATTGCTGTAATTGCGAGGTCCACCTTTCGTTGGCGACGGATTAATGGTCACGAAACCTGGAAGATTTTCATTCTCAGATCCCAATCCGTACGTTATCCACGCACCGACCGATGGCCGAATGAGATTCGTCGCGCCCGTGTGCAAGAACAAAGTCGACGGTCCGTGAGCGACGCCTTCGGTGTGCATGCCGTGCAAGAAGCAAAGGTCGTCAACTTGTTCCGCTATGTGAGGGAACAGCTCGCTGACTGGCTGGCCACACTCGCCATATCGTTTGAATTTCCATAGAGCATCCATGACGGGCTCAGCCGTCCGCTTGCGAGTGCGAGCGACATTGAATTCGACCTTCTGCCCATCGTATTTTGCAAGCTGCGGCTTCGGATCAAACGAATCGACTTGGCTCGGACCGCCCTGCATGAAAACGAAGATGACTCGTTTTGCTCGCTGTGCAAAATGAGGCGTTTTATCGACTGGGCCGGCAGCGAAAGTCGGTTGATTGCACATCCCGGCCAGGGCGAGCGAACCAAATCCGCACGCAGTTCGGCGAAGGGCTGTTCGTCGATCAATCGGATGTTTGAGCATAAATCGCTCCAAAACTTCGCAAAAACATCAGGGGGAGCGAGGCTCCTACGCGGGGTCCATCATACCAGATTTTGGCAGCTAGCATAAAAACAGCCCCGAATATCGAGGCTGAATTGCTGAGCTGTCTTCAGCATTCGAAACGCGCGTCCGCGTTTACGATTCGAGTTTGCAGCAGCCGGCCGATCCGACGTTTAAGCCGCACTTTTCACATTTTTCGGCAGTTTCGTCGCAGTGATGGTGCTCACCTGCTTCAACAGCGACACCGCAACCGGTGCAGATGTCCTTGCCTGCAGCGTCTGCTGACAGCCCCTTGCAGCACAGCGCTGATCCCTTGTGCATTCCGCAGTCTGCACAGGCTTCGGCGCTTTCGGCACAGCAGGCTTCGCTGCCCTTCTCGTTTCCACATTTTCCACACAACATAGTTGCGTGGTCAGGATGAGCGTCGGCTGTCGAATCTTCGCCGGTCGACGCTTCTGGTGGAGTCGCGTCCGAATCGGTTGTGTCACTAGGCGCGCAACCAAACGAGACCAAGGCTACAAACGATGCAACCAAAAGGCTGTAAAACAGACGATTCATTTCAGGATTCTCCATAAAGGTTATTTGTTGCACTTTGCGTGGAGCGAGCAACATTCACGAAATTGAAATCTCTTAAAAGCTAACGCGATAACCGATTCGTTATCGCCGTTAATGTCTTCGCAAATTACTGACGGCAAACTCTCGCGATCCTTACCAGAATTATCCAAAGACTACATTGGGTGTTTGAGTTACCCGTTTGTGCTAGTTCTACGGCTGCCAGACACTAGCGTTCGCAGCTTCGCAGAATTAACGAATGAACCGATTGTTGCGGTTGGCATGGAGATCGTCAACAAGGAGCGATGTATTCACAGTCCCGAATGATTGTGGTTTGACGCAGCGAAGCTACGATGGCCACCGAGCGACAGCGCCCGCATCGAGTTTCCGGCCATCGTCGCAGCGGATGAAGAGTCGTTTGGCTTGAGCACCTGTCTGGCAATGGCCGAAAAACGTGTCCTCCAGGCAAGCGGAAAGTTCAGCCGGTCCGAATCCAGGGCTGTGGCAAGTTAGTAACAGAAAGGCTCGCGATCGCGACGTTAGGCTCGCACAAGCATCTAGCAGCGGCATCAGGTCGTGCGATAACTTCCACGGACCACCTTTCGCACCGTGACCGTAACTCGGCGGATCGAGAATGACTGCATCGTAAAAGTTTTCGCGACGCAATTCACGCTGGACGAATTTCGTGCAGTCATCGACGATCCAACGAATTGGTGCGTCGCACAGATTTGAAAGCTCAGCGTTACGCCGCGCCCACGTGACAACGCTTTTTGAACTATCGACGTGAGTCACTTCAGCACCGGCAGCCGCAGCGGCTAACGTACTTCCGCCCGTGTAAGCAAACAGATTTAGAACTTTCAGACGGCGATCAT
>JAGQPC010000357.1 GCA_020426925.1 Planctomycetales bacterium
GCAGGCTGAGAGCTGGCATTTTTCTGTAAAGGACAACGGCATCGGGATCGATGCGAAGTACCACAAAAGGATCTTTGGCGTCTTCAATCGTTTGCATTCTCGACATGAGTATTCTGGTACGGGCATTGGGCTCGCTTTGTGCAAACGGATGGTCGAACGCTTTGGAGGAAGAATTTGGGTCGAGTCTGCAGAAGGAGCGGGAAGCACGTTCCATTTCACGATCCCAAAATCTACAAAGGAACATGCCCGCGTTCCAAAACAAGAAGCCGAAACGCGGGAACTGCAAACTGCTACGCACTAATGATTACTCGCAAGTATGACTGCCCTTTCAATTCTTATTGTTGACGACGACAAATTAGATGCCCAATTGGCGCGACAAGCACTGCAGCGTGCCGACATCAACAACGACGTTCATGTTGCCGAAAGCGGTCAGGCCGCATTGGACTTGCTCCGGCGCGCGCATGCTGACAAAGCTGCCGATCAACGATTTCTCGTGCTCCTGGATCTCAAAATGCCAAGAATGGACGGAATTGAGTTCCTGGAAAACCTTCGCAACGACGCCGACTTATGCGACACGACCGTCATCGTAATGACAACGTCTGACTTCGACGAAGATCGTCGCGCAGCCCGCGAACTGAACGTCGCTGGCTATGTCGTCAAAGGAGACATTGGTGAAGACAGTTCAAATCTAAAGATAGTTCTCGGGCACTATCTCGATTCGTTTGTGTGAGTACAGCTACTTCGCGAGTTCTGGAGTCTGACCTGCCAGCTCGCGGATCTCGGAAACCTGCTGATTCCACAGCGATTCGAGTTCTGTTACTTTCCCGGGTAGCTCGGCCGCAAGGTTGTTTGTTTCCGATCGGTCTTTTGACAGATCGAACAGTTCCCACGGTTCGTCCTTCGCAGCAACAAGCTTCCAATCGCCAACTCGAATCGCTCGATTACCTTCATGCAGCCACCACAGGTGCGATCGCTCAATCGTCACATCTTCAGATAAGGCAGGCACGAGACTTTTGCCGGGAGCACGCGGAATCGGCTCTCCATTCCAGTCGTCTGGTTTCTCAATTCCGGTCAGCTCGAGAATCGTAGGAGCGATATCAATCATATGCGCAGGTGTCGAACGTAATTCACCTTTCGCTTGAATTCCGCTTGGCCAGTGAACCACAAGCGGCGTTGCGATCCCGCCTTCGTGGACCCAAGTTTTATGCCGACGGAACGGAGTGTTACAAGCACTCGAAAAGCCGGGACCTAAACAGAGATACGTCGGGGCACTTCCCGGAGTCGCGGCCGGATCGTGCCCGCCGTGCCGTACCATGATCTCGGCACTTGCGCCGTTGTCCGACGCAAAAAAGATCAGCGTATTTTCGAATTCGCCCATCGCTTTCAATTGGTCAATAATTCGCCCAATTTCGCGGTCCATTCGATCGACCATCGCCGCATGAATCGCCATCTTGGTCGCTTGGAATCGTTTCTGTTCGTCCGTCAATTCCATCCAGGGAATAGGACGATTGATTTCACCGGGCCCGAGGATCTCGAACGCTTTGGGAAAGTGATACGGCGGACCGACGTTCGGTTCGAGTTTCGACAGCGACGCGTTCAGATTCAAATTCGATTGACGAACAAACCGTTGATCTCGCATTTTGTCCCAACCGCCAAGATACGCGTCTCGATAGCGGTCGATATCCGTTTGCTTCGCGTGCAGCGGGAAGTGAGGCGAGATGAAAGCCACGTAATGAAAGAACGGCTGATCAGAGAATTGCTTCTGATGGTCGGTCAGGCAATCAACCGCGTGGTCAGCCACGGCAGTGGTAGCGTAATAGTCTGATTCGTCGCCCAGATCGCGAATCGGCTTGTCGTCGATATGATTGTTTTTTGCAGTAAAAAAGTTTCCTTGGTTCCGCATGTCGAGCGACCGGTCGAACCCCGTCGCGAGCACCGGACCGTCAATGTGCCATTTGCCGCTGTGGTAATTTCGATAACCGTGCGGCTTGAGAAAATCAGGTAGCAGTCGCGCCCAGTTTTGCCGGCGAGCTTGTCCGCCTCCGCCAAGCCCCGGCAGTCTGTCTCGGTGCACTTGCTGAGCGTAGTAGCCAGTCATTAATGCGGCGCGAGTCGGCCAGCAGCGAGCTGTATTGTAGAACTGCGTGAACCGCAAGCCATTCGCCGCAAGCTCGTCGAGTCGCGGCGTTTGAATTTCGCCTCCGTAGCAGCCAAGATCCGAAAAACCCATGTCATCGGCGAGGATAAACATGACGTTCGGTGACTTAGCTGTAGCTGTCTCCTGCACTAACGGCGAGATCAAAAAGCCCAGCAACAGAAACGGCATCGGTCGACACATGTTGATATTCCTTCGTTGAGTTTTCGCTAAGGCGTTCGTTAGCAGCTTCTTCCACCGACTAGGTTTGGCGACGCGTCGAGCGGAGGCAGGCTTTCTTCCAAAACACCTTTGGCACGCGGCAGGATGAGCAACGCTTCGAAAATGATCCACGCCTGCAGCAGCAGGATTACGACGGCGAAACCGATTAGCATGTGTTGCTGTTTCGCGATAAACCCAGCAGGATTGAACAGATTCCACAGCATTGCCCACGCCGGCAATATCAGCATCACGACAGCGGGCACAGCCGCGAACGCAACTGGTTTCCCTCGACGCCACAAATAGAACATCGTCACCAAGAACGCGAGCCCTGCCAGTAACTGATTCGTCGCGCCGAACAATGGCCACAGCATCAGCCCTCCTTTGCCATAACCTGCCGGACCACTCATCGCCACGCCAAACGCCAACAAAAGCGATCCGCCAGTTGCGACGTGTCGATTTGTTAATCGCTGAATTCCCAGCGTGTATCCAATTTCTTGCACGACATATCGCTGTAGGCGAGTCGCCGTGTCGAGCGTTGTCGCTGCAAAACTCGCAACCAAGACTGCGACGATTGCGATGCCATACCGCAACGGGATTCTGATTGCCGTCAAGAAATTGGCGCCTCCGTCGATGAATGCTCCTACTTTCTTGCCAAGCGTGTGACCGTTCCAGCCTCCAACGGTCGACTCAGCGCCGGACACTGGATCAACGACCGTCGTGATGGCTGACTGATATCGCGATTCCCACGCGGAGCGTCCTGTCACCATCTCGCCGTTCACTTTGACACCCATGCCTAATCCAGCCGTGCACGCCAGAATCACGATGACGGCGAGAGCGCCTTCTAACAGCATAGCTCCGTAGCCAACATACTGAGCGTCCATTTCAGAGGCGACTTGCTTGCTGCTGGTCCCGCTGCTTACCAGACAATGAAATCCGCTGACCGCGCCGCATGCGATCGTGATGAACAGAAACGGCATCATCGGCGGAGCATCGACTGGCAGCGTTTGCGCGACTGCGGGAGTGGCTTCCGTGAGGTTGGCTTGCTGTGTCGCCGATGCGACGAACAGCCCCAAGACCAAAAGACCCAGCGCAAGAACAAGCTGGTGGCTGTTGATGTAGTCTCGCGGTTGCATCAATGTCCAAACCGGAATCACGGACGCGATATAGCAATAGATCATCAGCACGACCGTCCACGTTACAGTCGCGTTAGGCACGAACTTCGACAGGTCGATCGGTAAGTAATCCACTCCGATGTAGATCGCGAAGTACAACGCAGCGACTGCCAACAATGACGGGATCAGCAGCTGCCCGTTGCGTTTGTAAGTCCAGTACCCGATCGCCACGGCAATTGGGATTTCGATCCAGACCGAAAGAACCGATGCTGGATAAAGACTAAAGATCGATGCGATCACCAGACCGAAAATCGCGAGCACGATCGTGAGCGCGAAAAACAGAATGATCAGAAATAGCAATTTGGCTCGAGGCGAAATCAACCGACCGGCAACCTCGCCAACCGTTTGGCCCCGGTTACGAAGCGAAACTACTAATGCGCCAAAGTCGTGAACTGCTCCAATAAAGATCGAGCCAAACACTACCCACAGCAGTGCGGGCAACCACCCCCAGAACACTGCGATTGCCGGACCCACAATCGGCCCAGTGCCAGCGATGCTGGTAAAATGGTGGCCAAAAATCACTTCCTTTTTTGTGGGAATGAAGTCTACATCATCCCGAAGCGCCTGACTGGGGACGACCGCGTTCGCGTCCAATCCGAATACTCTGCGAGCTAACCAGCGCCCGTAAGTGTGATAGGCAACAATGAAACCCAGAAATGACGCGACTGCGACAAGTAATGTGCTCATGGTCCGATTCTTTATAATTTTGCGATAACGGGCGGCGATTCGCCTCGCTCCATCATAACGATCGCAAACTATCGATTACAGATAGAGCCAGCTTGAAAAACCCTTGGAATTGCTCACGACTCGCGAGTAGCTGTTGGGCAGTTTTTGCGTGGCCGGGGTCGAACGTACGCGAGCCCCCGGAATCTGTTGCCGCTGGGGGCTCGCTTATGCTCGACCACCAGCAGCCACCCATTGACTCCTGTGAGCGATTCGCAAGTAGCCAGAGAAAGTCTCAAAAAACGACATCACATCGCCTGCCTGAAACCGGCTGACCTACTCCCCAAATTGCGATCGGCCTATAATCCGACTCCACGATCAATGTAATTTATCGGAATCGGCGGAAGCCACATCGCGTAAGGAATCAACATGCCGGAACAAGTTGTCATCATCGGAAGCGGACCAGCCGGTTTTTCGGCTGCAATTTACGCGGCGCGAGCCAACCTGAAACCGTTGCTGTTCGAGGGAACCGTAAAGCCCGAGATGATTCCTCTTGGACAGCTGGCGTTTACAACCGAAGTTGAAAACTATCCGGGGTTTCCATTTGGAAACGTCCGAGCATTCGTTGAAAGTGCAGTCGACAAAGATCGCCACTGGAACCTGCCACCGGCTCCCGATCACAAAAAAGACGGACAATATCATTACGCTGTCCAGGGCATCGAGCTGGTCGAGCTGATGAAGCAGCAGGCTCT
>JAGQPC010000358.1 GCA_020426925.1 Planctomycetales bacterium
AAATTGATCCACACGACGCTCACCAAGAACTAGATTCGCTGCGGTTCGGTGAATGCGACAACACGATCTGGTGGCGTGCTACGAATTCGTGTTTACTCAATGCTTCAGAACCGTTCACGATTGACGTTTATGCACGTTCAGCCAAGCAGGACGACGCGTGGCAGCTTGTTTACTCCACTAGCGATCCGAACCGACTGATTAAGAGCGAGGACGGCGAGATCGGTATTGCTCTGCCGGGGATTTGTCCGTCTGCTTCCTTCCGGAATATTCAAGTGCGAGTCAGCCACTGTTCTGGCGGACGAGTTTTAACGCCGCTGCGGGCGACGATAGAACGAGATGCCACAGATTCCGTTCCGAGGCTCATTAGTCCAGCTATGAACCAAACGTATCGCCGTGGCGAAACGGTATTGTTGTTGGGCTATGGGGTTGTCGACGGCGCGCGGACCGACGACATCCGCTGGCAAGTGAAACGCTACGGAAAAGTTCTATCCGAACACAAGGGGCCGCAAGTGGCCCTGCGAAAACTGGATCCAGGGGACTATTCCGTTTCTGTTGCAGTAGATGGTTCGACCGACGTCTGCGAGCACGAATTCTTTATTCAATCTTGAAATGACGCACAGCAAAGGACTAAGCAATGCCCCTAAAGAATCAGCCCGAACGGTTTGCCTTTGTCGGGAATACAACGTCGTTCCCACCAGCCCCGCAAGGTCGTCTTGAAGCCGGCTACATTCATATCCAGAAAGGCTATCCATCTGTCAATTACGTTCCGACCGACTCGGATTCCGGCGATGTGGACGAAGACCTTGCAGAGCAGCAATACATTTGGATTTCCCAAGTACGCTTTGATCGGACATTTACCTTTCGCATAAGCCCCGGTGACCTTCGCGCGTTGTTCGTCCCCGCAGACAGCGATCGGCCAAAATTGTCTGCCGGTGATTGGTATTATGGCAAACAGGCTCGAGACTACATCACTCACAATGCAGGTTCCCAAGCAAACCAGATTCTTGCAATCGCATTTGTCAAACGTGACGCGCAAGTGTACTGGCTCGCCGAAGGTGTTCTTCCCGCAGGCGCGGCCAAGAACGTGTTCCGACCGCTGGCGTCACCTTCGGAACTGAGTCCGATCGAGTTCCGCGGAATCTTTGACACCGTAAATGATGCGTCGGGATGCGACGATGCGTCGGGTTGTGACGATGCATAGTGCGACTCCGTTCGTCGATATTCTTGTGTTGACTCGGGATAACTCGCCAATCCGGGCCGAAGTCATGGAGGCGATTAAGTCGCAGCGGAACGTTCGCGCGCAAGTGTTTCAAGTTGTCGGCCGTAAGCTTTCCACCGATCGCAATCGGCTCGACACGATTGCACGCGCGCGGAATCATGCAATTTCGCTTGCGGAATCCGACTGGGTAATGTTCGTCGACGATGACGTCGAACTTGATCGAGATTGTATTCACAATTTGTTGAGCGGATTGAAAACGCTACCCGACTACGGGGTGTTTGCCGCAGATTATTTGGGGCAATCAGGCGGTCGCGACACGAACCATGTTGCAATGGGAGCGACCCTGTTTCGACGCGAGGCATTGGATTCAATAACATTTCGCTGGAGTGGGAAACGATGCGAATGTCAGTGTTGTTGTGAAGATCTGAACCGGCAAGGATTTCGCGTAGGATACTTGCCCAACGCGCGTGCGCGGCATTTGGCAAAGCAAAACAACAGCAGGTCCACGGAAAGACCGGACTCAACTTCGCCTGTAATCCTCGCCGCGATGGATCAAGGACATTTTTCACGGTTCTACGGAATCTTTCTTCGCAGCCTGGTCGCGACAGGCAACCATGTTCCCGTCATGGTCGCTGGTTATGGCTTGACGAAGCAGCAGCAGCAACTGCTTGCGAGGTCTCCGCACATCGCACACGTTTTGTGCAATCCATCGGGCGAGTTTAGTCCAGCCGTATTGCGAGTAAAACACTTTCCAAAACTGTTGGAACGACTCCCCGGGGACACCGTCGCTGCTTGGTGGGACGCGGGTGACATTTTCTTTCAAGGCGATATTTCTCCGTTGTGGAAGCTTGTTGCCCAAAACCCAAACAAGCTTCACGCAGTAAGAGAGCCAAAGTCTTATCCTCAGAATTTTGCCATCACCGCTTGGCCCGAGCGAATTCCGAATCCACAAATTCGCCGACGCGTGTTTGACATCGTTTCACGGAATCCGTTTTTCAATTCTGGATTCGTTGCATCAACTGCGAACACGCTAATCAAGTATCAGGATTACGCGGAACGTTTCCTAACGACCTGTAACGTTTGGCGCGAGCAGCCGATGGATCAACTGGCTTTTAACTGTTACATCCACCAAAACAAAGATCAGCTCGTTGAAGTCGACGAAACGTGGAACTATTGCTTGGCGTTTCGGGGCTGGGGCAAGCTGCAACGTCGTCGCCGCGGTGATGAAGATTGGCATCCATCGGTTGCTTCACTGCCTCGGTTTGTCACCAGCAACGGACGAACGATCTCAGTTGTCCACGGCAATGCACAGTTGCTCGAGCGAGCATTTCGACAATGGTGGGTGATGGCGAGCTAGCCTCAGCATTCTTGATCCGATCCGAAACGCATCGGTCTCCCATTGAGGAAACAGAATCAATTGACCAAGTAATCTGGGACGGCCGACACATTGCCGAGACCCTTTCTGAGTTTTCGCAAGCAGAGAATTAAACGTCTGACCGCGTTTCATGCTGCTCACGAATCGTACACGGCAGGCGTATCCTTGCTATACTATGAGCTACGCGATGCCGAACTCGGGAAACCTACGATGTTTGACGATACACAACTGGAATCTTTGCCTGCCGATGAAAAGCTTCGGATTGTCACGAGTCTCTGGAATCAGATTGCCAACAGTACTCAATCAATATCGATCCCGGATGCTGTTCTTGATCATGCTGAACATCGCATCGAAGAGATGCTTAACAGCCCTACTGCAGCGATAACGGAAGAAGAGATGTGGCGCAAAGCGGATGAAATTCGATAAGCGATTGCACCGCGAATTTCCCTTGGATCTGGCCGCAGGAACGGCTTACTACGACAATATCTCAAGTGATCTCGGCAACCAATTTCGCGTTGCAGTCCGTGAGACACTTCAGAACGTCGTTGAGCGTCCTGAATCGTTTGGTCTAGTTCGTGGAAAGCTGCGATTCGCTTCGGTCAGAGGTTTTCCGTATTTGGTCTTGTTTCAGGTCGTCGATTTAACTGTCTTTGTTGCTGGCTTGTACCACGCGTCGTCCGATCCTTCTCAATGGCTGAACAGGCCAATAGAGGATTGAGTGCTTGCTTGCCCACTTAATCATCATTTCGGAGGCTGCGGAGAAAATTCGGGACCCAAACTCGCTACTCAATGAACCGCTTCAGCATAATGGCGTCTTCGACGTTGTGGTTTTCGCCCGGTTCAAATGCGACTGGGATTGATCGGTCGATAATGTAGAACGCTCGATGTCGTTCAACTTCGCCCGTATCAATACCAATCTCTTGCCCCAACTGCAGTCCGTCCGGATGAGCAAAATCAGGAACGGGCGGCAGTGAGGTGTTTAGCGGATTTGTTGGATTCCAAGGCAGCACTTCAAAGTACCCGACCGTAATCCAAACGGCAAAAACGTTCGACTGCGTTGTGACGCTGTTCTGAATCCGTTGCATGTGCTGATATTTGAAACTTGGATTCCAATTGGTGTTCCCTTGATACGTTGGGTTTACCTCATGGAACAACGGTACATCTGTCGCCAGCGGGTTTGATCGAAGAATCGTTGCTTGTGCAGGAACTTCCGGAACCAGGTTCGTCAGCGGCATTAGGTCCGCCGCTGATGCTGGTCGAAATGGGTTGGGGAACCGTGTCGGGAGCTGAACAATATTGAGCGCCGAATTCTGTGGCCGCTCGCGGCTAGTGCGCAATGTAGCGTACGTCGCACCGCTTCCTAATGCGGCCAAAACATGCGGGTTGTCGACAGTATTCAAATTGATTTTGCCGGGATCTCGAAACACCGGCAGCTTGTTGAACGGAGCGGTAAACTCGGCCGCGCGCCACGAGTTTGGCGACAGGCTGCCGCCACCTGGTAAAGTTGTCTGTCCGAGTGGCATTCCTTGCGCGTTCAGATCGTAAACACTGAACACCTGATTTAATCGCTGGTGTGTGCCAACAAAACGTGAAGGCACTTCGACCAGATCCATCAGCAGCGCGAGATTCGCACCGACTTCTGAATCATCGGTGACGCCGTGGAAGAAGTTTGGCAAGTGGGCAAACGGTGCGTTGAATGATCCTTGCATCGTGGCATCATACGGATCGTTTGTCGACGCTCCGAATTCAAACGTCAATCGACCTGGCGAAGACATCGGGACTTGCATCAGCTCGATGGCACTGACGAACGGGCGATTGTTCCACGTTAGCGCTGGGAACGGCGCCAAAGGAAGAACAACGTTTCTTGTAAAGCCAGAATCGGTTGTCACGTTCGTATTCCAGCCGAACGCAGGATTGAGGTACCCCAGACTGTGAATTACGGGATCATTGAACCGATCCGTACCAGTTGGTGTGAACGTTCGATAGAAATCGCCTTGGCTCGTCCTGAATGCCTGTTGGCCCGAGCTTGGATCAATGCGATTGGTCCAGATGTTCCTGATGGTCTGAGGCGTGTTAATAATTGGCGGAGGAAGCAAAGTTAAATCAGATCGTTCTCGCGACAAGAACTCCAACGGTGAGGCTTCGGGTGGCGCATCCATTCCTTCACCTGCTGGAGGAATTCCATCGCCATTGTAGACGTGCAAATCGATTGGAGCCCAGTCCACCGTTATGTACGGATTCAACACAAGATTCGGGTTGTGCTTTAGTTGACCGAACTCAGGATTCCACGGCAATGCAGGGTTGGCGAGTCGTTGCAGAAACGCTGTCGCATAGCTGGTACTCGTACCGACGGGCAGCCTTTCACCGTTTAAGTCTTGGTCGAGCGGTGTGTCGATTGGCTTCGGACGATAGACAAACAGGCGATTCGGGTCTGACTTGTCATTGGTTGGATTCGGGTCGGTGTAGTAAGAACCAAGAATCGGTTCGGGCTCGGATATGTTTACGCCAACATTCCAATCGGCGTCGGTAGTTTTGTCCGGCGTAGAACCTACGTACGGAGATGGCCGACCACACGAAATCAAAAGCGGCCCGAAGCCAGCGGCGTATTCGCCCGCATTGTTTGAGGTTGGTTTGTCAAACTTCACCAACGTTGAATTGTCGTTGGCCTTCATAAAGTGGCGAACCGTTGTGCCGGTAAGATTGATGTTTTGCCCTGGATCGGCAGTCGCTTGCGGGCTGATCACTGTCTGAGGACGCGGCCCGATCACTGCGATCGATCCGGGGTAAAGACGGGCAGAGCCAACTCCATTCAAGTTGTAATAAACCTGGGTCGGGACTAGGGCGTCTGTCGGATCTGCTCCATCCGCAATGGATGAAAACCAAACGATTCGGTCAATCTCATTTGGCTGCGGCTGGAACTGTTCGATGTCGAAATTGTCTTCGTTCGCTACTCGCAATTCGAACGGAGTGTTTGGCGCGTGAAGAGTCGTTTCCGTGTGCTTTGCGATGGCAATTCGCCAGATCGGTACTTGGCGGTCTGCCAATGCAGTCGCTGGAACACGCCCCAAATCAAGGTAATCATTTGGACCCGTTTTGAAGTACAACTCGTTTGCAAAGGCATGGCGATTGTCGGAGCGACCGTTTGGCACGGCAGTGCGTCGAGGGCTGCGTGGACTCTGCAGTTCGATAAATAGCGAACCTTCGGGCTTGCGATACTGGTCTAAATCTTCGTCGGCTGGCACTGGCGGAACGGCATCGGGCTGTCCTTCAACTGTGGCTGCGTCCTCGCCTGGATTCGGCGTCTCCGTATCCAAATCGCGTACACCTCGGTTATGAAACGCGAGCGTCTCCGTAATCAGGACTTCAGGTTGTTCAACGCCCCAGACAAGTCCGCGTAGCGCGCCGTCATTCGTCGCAATGTTGCCATCGACATCCCAACCATCGAAAGGATTAGCGTCGAACTCGAACGGAGTCATGATCGAATCGTTGTCGCGGAAATCGACGACATTGATCGCCCATTGAGCAAGTCGACGTGCTTTGAGCAGTGTTCTATCTGCGGGCAACATATCTGAGTCAGCAGATGGCCACTCAAATTCCTTGAGCAGAAACATGGCCATGCAGTAGAGATGCCTGGCATAAATCTGCCGCGCTGGCGCGTAGGTTGGCGTCAGAACCACCGAGGGACTACCTGTTCCATCACTTACGGTGCCAACATCGTGGAAGTATTTGCCAAATACGATAGCGCCGCCAGGACCGGCTGTGCCGAACGATTGCTCTCGGTCCGTTGGCACGTCGACCTGGCCGTCTCCGTTGGCATCGACACCATTCTCTTGCGGATCATCGATGATTCCGGTGAGGCCATTGGTCGTGTCGTCAATTCCGTTTCCGAATAGACGATTGAGATCCATTTTTTGACCACCGCGTAGTTCCGGTGGAAACATCGCGATGATCTGCTGGTCCAGCCACGCTGGATTTGCCTTTCCGGCTGGCACTGCGCTGGTGCGGAGAATTTGCTTCATCCTGTCAGTCAGCGTGCCTGCTACTTGGCGATCATCTGGACCAAGTACGTTGGTAGAGGTAGAAATGCTCGATGCCTGAGTCGTGAACATTCGAGCCACGTCAGACGCACGATCCAGAAAAAGCGATCCAAAAATCTGTGCCAACCGTGAATTGAGGTTATCGCTTTCGATGTCGAAGTAACGGTAAACCGCTTCCAATTCAGCGACCGAATAGAGCGAATCGTATGCGTTTGGATTTACGAGGTTTGTTTCGTAGGGATCGTCAACCGTTTCACCATCGAGCCCCATATTGAACTGATACGGTTGGCCCAACCGATCGACCACAATCAACCCACGCCCGTAAAGATCGGGTGGCGTGCCGTAACTCGCTCCGTCAACCGAATAGTTGAACGGAATACCAACCTCCGACAACGTGTTTACAAACTCAGGAGTAGTTGCCGAACGAAGTCCAGGAGCAGGAGGAACACCAAATGGTTCCGCGCTTAATACGTTCGTGACGCCGCGCAACCGGCCTTCAAGCAGAGGACTAAACGCGGCTATAGGTGGTATGGTCAGTGGAGTAACGCTTCCGATCGCACCAAGTCCTCGTACAAGACTTACTTCAGGTGGACCATAGCCTTGCCCTCGAACCGTGTTGATGACGGTACCAATTGAGTTTCTTGCAGCTGCAGGAACGGTCGCGTTTTGTGAACTGGGATCTGGAAATAGAAACTTCGCTCCGCCACCATCGTTGTATTGGATGGGATTTCCTTGGTCTACGAGATGCGAAAAACTTCCGTGCGCGTTTAGGTTGAGCTTGCCGTCGAGATCGATACAGTAAATCGCAAACAGCGGTTTGTAACGTCGACCATCAGTTGTTGTCTGGACGGAAAAACCAAGATCGACCCACACGCTGTCTGGAGTTCCGTCGTTGTCGTTGTCGACATCCCACGGACCGACGACGCATGCCATATTCGACAATCCCGTTCCACCGTCGAAGATTCCGTCACCATTCAAGTCGGGATCGATGAAGTCGGGAACATTGTCTCCGTCCACATTGAACTGCGGATGAGGCAGAAGTTGAAAAACGCCTGCACCATTCGCAACAGGAACCGGTGCTCGTGTGCCGGGATCAATCACAAATCCAGGGTGCGAAAAGGCGACGTTGCTGCCGTTGAAAAATGGATGTTCCGTTGCCAGTGGACGAGCGATGATGCTGCGGCGAAGTCGCGACCATTGCGACATGGCAATGTTGTTACTTCCGGGGAATTGGATATCACGTTCTGCAAAACACAATTCATTCTGCGCCGGAAAGGCAGTGAACAGCCGATTGCTCCAGTAGTTCACTAGAAACGGACGATGAAAGGACGGAATTGGTAGACCTTCATAGGGTGCATTCGCATCGTCGGCACTTCCCGTGTTGTTTGGAAACAGCGGGTTGCGCGGTAACGCCAAATAGACGTTTTGGTAGTCGGCAGCATCCCAAGGTTCGTCCAAACCGCCTGCGGCCGGGTCGAGCAGACCTTGATAAAACGGAAGCAGAGCGACCTCGGCATCGTACGGCGCCGTCGTCCCAAATTGGTCGAGAGCTTGCAGCGTACCGTCGTTTGGGTTGAAGCCTGCACCGGTACCGTTGTGGATTCGTCCGTTAACGATGAAGTTCGATTGCCGCAGCTGCTGCAAGAACAGATTTCGCCCGGCAGGAGTATTGATCGACACTCCATTTACGTGAGTGATGCCATCGAACATCTGTATGACGATCACTCCGTCCCGCAAAATGAAATCGTCATCAATTCCATCGCTGTTTGCGTCTATGACGTTTGGCGGTGAATATCGAAGAATGCGGCCAGAGCGGCCAATCGCAGGTCCGTCCAGCATCGTAATGATGGACCCGGCGTAATAGTCAGCGCTTGCGATCTGATTCTGCTGCTGCCGAAGTTCGTGTCGCTGAAGCGGCAACATTGGGTTGCGGACAGGACACTGGAACGTGATTTGTAAGAGCAGATTGTTTCCTACGAAACTGGTCTGATGGTCGGACGGAACTGGGGCACTGAATTTTTCGTACGCTTGAGGCACGATCGTTCCAAAGAATCCATCGGCGCCGTAAACGTCTTCCAGCAGACTGTTGTTTCGAAGTGGCGAAAAAGGATTAGACGACCCTCGCAGAACTTCCAACATCGCAGAGTCAAGTTGATCTCTGGGGGCTTCGCCGGTGAGTTCGTGCTTCGAATAGGCATCGGCCGCGGTCTTGTAGTGACCAGCTACGATGATGAACGTCGTACCGATCAAAACAAAAAGCACCAGCAGGCTGAGAACGAGCAACAACAAAATGCCGCGTCGCTTGTTTCGTCTATTTCTTCTGACCATTTTCTTGTTCTCGTCGTCCTAGCATCGTTTGCCCCTTGATGCGCGACATATGTTTTGCGAGCCCGATTATGTGTGCGAAAACTCGTTAGTTTGAATATGCACTGGAGGTTTGCAACCGAACCGACTTTTCGTAAACCGCTTCGACATTGCCCACGTAAAATGCGTAAGTATGAAATAACGATTGTGAGTCGCCTGGCGGTATCGGACCAATTGGACTGGCAGGATAGAAATTCCAATCCGGTCCCTGCAGTGACAGGAGTACGTCACTGTAGACGCCAGCGTTATCTGCACGCTCCACACCGATGACCTTGTACCATTTCAGAATCGCAGTTGAGGCAACGTTATTTAGAAGCGGCGGTCCGTTGGCCAACTGGTAAAGGCATATCCAATTGCCGATCTTAACGTCGGACCAGGCAAGACCCGCGGAACGCTGACCTGTCCAATCTTTGGTTTTGTCAAATTCGAACGACGGACGGATATGAACCTCTTTGGTGGTTTCACCCGAAAACGCGGTTAGCGATTGCGGAGCACCCGGCGGCAACACTCGCCCAACAATTTCTTGGTTGAATTGATTCGCAGCGAATGACACGTCAGGACTTCCTGGCAGAATGATCTGACTGAAGAGCACGCGACGCTTGAATACAACAATCGAAAGCGTGTACTTGTCCGAGTCCTGCGGAAACACGCTGACCGGGATTCCTGCTGGATTAATAATTGTCCGAGTCTCTGGAACCAGCGTCGCCATCCACGAAAAATCGCCGTTGCTCGCTCGTTTTGCCATCGACTCGTTCGTGCCATTACCGTCAGCATCCATGAGCAAAGGCTGCTGTGACCGAGGCAATGTCTTGTTGCCATCAGGAATCTCGAAGATCAGATCATCGTTCACGCTGCACGCAGCTAGGGCCTGCGACAAAGGCATGATGCTGATCTGCGGTCCCGGTTGATTCATCCTTCGCGAAAGCGCTGTGATTCGCGGAACCGAAATCGGCACGATCGGGAGCTGCTCGGTGGCTGTATTAAACGTGTCAGCGGCAACGGTAGGGAACCGGCGAGCATTGGGCATATTGCCAACCGCGCCGGTGAATCGACGATACACTTCATAACGATCACCGACGCCCACAGGATCAAAGCAGTAGGACTGCTTGATAATGCGACCGGGCTGCCTGTTCGGGATAACTGGAAACCCCGGAGGATCAAGTGGGTAGTACTGAGTAGCCAGTACCGAATTGAAGACCTGTGTTTGGTTGGATTCGACGCCGAAAGGCTCCGCAAAATTGACGCCAGTCCACAGTTGGCTCACTCCCACAATTCCCGGACGGTCAAACCCGCGCACCTTGAACTCTCTAAAAGCTCGTCTGCCGGCAGACGCCATGCGGTCTGTGCTAACGGCTTCGTTTGCTTTGTGATGAGCCAGCGGAATCAAAGCCGCGACGCCGATTAGCCCGATTCCAACAACGCCGATTGAAATAAGGATTTCCAGCAAGCTGATACCAGCTCGCACGTTGATAGGCCGCGCGGAACGAAGTAGTTTAACGTGTGTGTTTGGAGCTCTCATGTTACTGCTCTCCCATGCTCAGCCCCGAGCGCGTCAACTGTCGCGCGTGACGAATGTGGTCGTCGAAGAAAACGTACGGTGACATTGGAGCAAACGGGAACTGCTTTAACGGTTCCGCGATGCCCGCATTTGGCGCATTTGTGATCCGGGATCCAGAGATCGACATCCAAATGTTGGTCGTGTCATTCAGATTGGCCTCGGCCCAAGGAACCTGTGCGACCGTCGGATCGGTATCTAAAACAAGCTGTCCAATCTGTGGTATTTCTTTGAGCCCGTTTTGAGCTACCAGTTCGTCGCGTCCGATAAACAGACTCACGGTGGAATTCACCTTGCGCGACGCTGAAGAGAGCATCGGCGTTGCAACCGGATCGTGAACCATGTAGTGGATTTGATCGGGCTGACCAAATTCGTCAAACATGATCACAATATCGTGCGTCGGTGGAACCTCCAAACCATTGGGATAGCGGAACTTCGCGAGCGTCGAAGGGCTAAATGAAGCTCCGTACGTATCATCATCGATTCCGGATAGCATCAAATCGATCGTTGTTCCGTTCGGCATTTCGATCGGAGGTGTCATCGTCCGGCGTGGTCGACGAAAGATCTTGAAAGGCACTGTTTGCCCGGCGAGTCTTCCTAGTCGACGTCTCAACCGCGGCAGCGTTGGTGCGGCGAGCGGTTGATCACTCTCAACAGCTCGAATACCGAGCACAACGTAACTACCGGCACTCTGTGCCCCAAACGTTTGACGGTTTAACGGCGGTCGAAATGACGGATCGTGCTGAATCGAAACCATGCCTTGCGGCACGCGAATGATTTGATAAAGACCACCACGGTTGTTGAATTGAATCAACTCGCCAACTTGAATCGTGGAAAAGAACGCGCAATCTTCAAACGGTATTAGAACACTTGCTGTGGCGAAGTCTCCCGGAACAAACGGCTGCAACGCCGTAAAGTCCGGTAAACCGGCATACTGTTCAAACGCAGTCACGACTCGCGCTC
This sequence comes from Planctomycetales bacterium, assembly GCA_020426925.1. Lineage (GTDB taxonomy): Bacteria > Planctomycetota > Planctomycetia > Pirellulales > Pirellulaceae > JAGQPC01. The sequence continues at coordinate 11,514 of JAGQPC010000358.1, forward strand.
GAGCGTCGAGCGAATCGCCTGTGTATGGAAGAGGTTGTTCAGCCGTATAGAGTTTGTAAACCTTGTAGTTGTCTGGCTGCATCGCCAGCGTCCCGGAATTGAAAGTGTGATCGGCACGTTCCAGCCAGACTCCCATCGGGCGGCGTTTTTCGACAGCCTGGGACTGCACGCCCGCGAAAAACACATTGACGATTCGTGCGGCTTCACGGACGTTTCGTCCCTTCAGCAGCGGCCGAACCATGGGGAGCATTGCTCCCGAGACGAGCACGATGATTGCAATGACCACGAGCAGCTCGGTCAACGTCAATCCGCGCGACGCTTTGCGGGCATCTTTTGGATTCGTCATGTTTCTACCTACCCGTCGTGATGAAGTGATTATGTATGTTGTCCCCTGAATCGTCTCGCCCGTCTGCCGGATAGTCGAGCAGTCCTCCGATCAGCACCTGAGTTGGCGAGTTTATCGGCGAGCTGGAATCAAGGAATAGATAAGGGTAGTTCCTCACTTGTAGGCCATTTGGCAACTGATACGGTGCGCGATAACGGATTCGCGCCGACTCGTTAGTGGAATCTTCAGGCACCGCATCAGTTCGAATGTCTAGCTTCTTGTCGGGGCCTCCAGAAAAGATCACAGGGAAGAGCTGAAACGTGCCGAATGGCGCGTAGATGCCGAGCGGATCTGATGGGTCGGGCTTTTCAACAGTTTGGTACGATCCGGCCGCCACCAAACCTGGCGCCCACCGCAGGAACTGAACCGGCTGTCCCCAGCCATCATGGATTTCAAATATTCCATCGTTATCTGCATCGCCAATTTCGTCTTGGCGAAAGAACTCCAGCGCCGATCGATCTCCGTCGACCATCGTGGCCAGGATCAAATACAGGCACTCCGCGTTTTGGTGCTTCACAGACCAATTCGTATTCAGGAACGTGCTGATGGCATTTGGGGAATTAACTCCCGCCACGTTTGCACCCGTATGATTTGCGATCAACCGAACTGCTTTTCGCCGCATCGCGCGCCATTCTGTCGGCGCAGTGGTTAACAAGAAGTTGCCGTCCACTAAATCGCTTTTGCGATCAGGAAGGGCCATACTGAGCAGCTCACGACGCGAATCCAGACGCAAACGAGCGAGTTCGCGGCCTCCACCTGAAACGCGGTAATCGGTTGCAGTGCGAGGGTCGAAGACCGGCAGCTTCAGGCGGCGCTCGTGCAGTTCCTCCCACTTAGGAGCAATCAACGAATGAATACGAGCAATTTGCGCGCGGGTACGGTCCACACGTGAATTCTCTGCCACGCCGGTCATTCCAACGAGGATGATTGACGTGAGCAAACCGACGATCGCCAGGGCGACCAATAACTCAACTAAAGTAAAACCGTTCGTAAGCCGCAACTGATTGTGGCGACGGTCGATCATGGCATTTTGCTTTCGAGAGTGCCCCCGGCAAAATTCGTAATGTTGTCTCGGTGCGCAGAATCGTTGATGTTTTGTGCCGTATACGGCCCGTCAGGATAGGCGAACATCACAAAATACTGCTGCGACTGTGCGATCTCAAAACCTTGTGGTAGGTACCGGCCATCAAGACCTGGCGCGAGAACTTGAAACCTGTCAGGTTCCGCAAACGTAAGCCGATTCGAAACTGTTACGGCCGTCGTCTGACCCACGTTCTGCTTCAAATCGTTTGGCAGATTTGCCAAGTAGGGCAGTGGCGCAAGACGGGCCATGGTTGGATTGGCGGCACTTACGTAGTAATAAGGCTGGCTCGCAGGATTAAAATAAGCTCGACGGTAGTCGGTGCTTGGGTAATAGATGTAAGGTTCTGGGTTGGTCCCATGAGCAGGATAGTACTCCGGGAAACCGTCCCGATCTTCGTCACGCAGTCTGGTCTGATCAAATTCAAACAGCGAGTTTCGAGCAGGAACCTCAATAGCTGGCGAGGCCATTTCTGGTGAGACCCAAATCGCAACTTTAAGGTTTGGATTGTTGTTCGCACGACCGCACATTGGATATTGCGCGTTGTCCGTTGTGCCTAACAACCACAACACCCACGCCTCGGCGCAATCGAGATTTGCAAAGTTAACAAGCGAGTTAGGATCGTTGGGATTTGTAGGGTAATCTCCGTTGTTCGCGTAGTCGGCTGCACCTGTTTGATTGCCACCGTAGCGTGCATCTCGGTTTCGATGTGTCCGAGCCAGCAGTTGCTGGAATTTTTGGATCTGCTGAAGGTTTGTCTGGCTTCCTGCGTCTATATACGCCGGTGGAAACGGCACGCCTTTGTTGGTTGAAAACGCCTGCAGGCTCTGGGAAATCAGACTGATCTCATTCGTGATAACTCCTCGTCTGGCCGCGCGCATGCCTGCCGTGACGGCCGGGATCAGGACGGCCATGAGTAGGCCGATGATCACGATGACGACTAAAAGCTCGACGAGTGTAAAACCGCGACGGGCACGGCTGCCTGTTGTATCTTGTGAATTCGATTGCGACGAAGATTGCTTCATCGATTCGGTCTCCTTCTCTGTTCCCCCGTGGCCCGGTTCGTTTTCTGTATTTTTGATTCTAGTTTAAGGCGGCCGTTTATAACCGCATTGCGAGTATTTCACTCTCCCTCTGGGAGAGTCGGACCGCAGGTCCGGAGAGGGCGATCGTGGATTCAGAGCTTCAGCTCAACTCGATCTAACCCCTCCCCAAAAACTCGCAAACTCGTTTTTGACCCTCCCCGAGGGAGGGTGAATTCAAATTTGCGTGCCCTCGTTATTAAGAGGGCGGCAGCAATCTGATAAAACACTCCTACGACGATAGGTTTTGGATCAGGTCGACCAGTGGCAGGAACAGCGAGATCACAATGAATCCGACGGCTCCACCAAGGAAGATAATCAACAACGGTTCCAAAAGACTCATCAAGCTGTCAGTCAGCACGCGTACCTCTTCATCGTAGGTGTCGGCAACTTTGTAGAGCATCACGTCGAGTTCACCGGTCTCTTCTCCAACGTCGACCATGTTCACGACCAAGTCGTCGGCGACTCGCTTGTTCATTCGCATGAAGTAATAAACGCCGCCCAAAACTCCGCCTGCCAATGTGAGTGATCCAGCAATCGACGCTCCACCTTTCACGAAGAACAGCGAGGCCGGTGGGACAGCACCGACGGAAACCCATAGCGCCATAGCGACGGGATGAAAACCCGGTTTGGAGAACTCCTTCATCGGCTTGGCGATCGTGTCACCTTCGCGAATCGAGTCTGCGACTTTTGCGTACAGCCGTTCGAACATCGCATTGCCGCACGTTTCTTTGGTAATGTTCAATCCTTCTAGAATCGGCACACCGCTGGCAACGAGTGTTCCGAGCGTCCGTGTCGATCGTGCCATCGAGTTCTTTTCCAGCAGCTGACCGAAGACGGGCCAGTTCAGCGAAAATAAATCCCAGCCCATGCGCCCGTTCTTGAATCGCTTGATCATCATGACCGTGACGTACAAAGCCAATGGAATCAGTGGAATCAAAAACCAGTAATTGGCGACGTTGTTCGAGATCGTGATGAGCAGTTCGGTCGCGGCAGGGAGTTCCGTATCGAAATCTTCGAAGATCTGGCGGAACGTTGGCACGATGAAAATCATGATACCGGTCAGAATCAGGACGGCGACCATGACGACCACCGACGGGTAGATCAACGCACCTTTAACTTTGCGTTTGAGTGCTTCGGCTCGTTCTTTGAAGTCGGCAAGACGTTGAAGAATGATCTCCAATGCACCACCGGCCTCGCCCGCTTTGATCATGTTCACGTACAAGCGATTGAAGACGCGGGGCGATTTGGCCATCGACTCCGACAGGGTCGAGCCCCCTTCGATTTCATCGCACGTTTCCATCAGCGCGTTCTTGAGGGCGCCGGGCTTTTGTTGCTGCTCGAGGATTCGCAGGCTGCGCAGAATCGGCAGGCCGGCGTCTTGCAGGAT
>JAGQPC010000359.1 GCA_020426925.1 Planctomycetales bacterium
ATGGCCGATAATCTGATTGGAGCAGGGCCATTCGAGCTGGCACGTCTAAAGTTTGACGTGAGTGCTATGGGGAATGGAGAACTTTTTGCATTCTCCATTCGTCCAATTGATTCGGGCCCATCACCTCGGTCGGCGTTAATCTATCACACGCCAACACCAAGTGATAATAAGGTGGAAACGAACGTTCCGTTCTCAGTTTCAACTAGTCCATCCGGAATCCTCATCACGCCCGTTCCTGAACCGAGCCAATGGATCATGGGGCTGATGATGACGGGACTTGTCGGCGTTGTCAGCGTGAAACGTTTCTTTGCAAATCGCAAAGCAGACTCAAACTAGCGTTTCTGCTCAACCAATTCGATTTCGAACATTTTTGGCCAGCGTTTGCCTGTGACGAACAGACGCTGGCTTTTTTTGTCGTATGCGATCCCGTTCAAGACAGCATCGCGTTCTGACCGAAGTCGCTGGGGGAATAGCCCTGCCAGATTCACCCAAGAAACGACTTCACCCGTTTTCGGTGAAATGCGAGCAATGTAGTCCTTAAACCAAACGTTCGCCCAGATCTCGCCGTTAATGAATTCCAGCTCGTTCAAGTCCGCGACTAACTGACGACCGCTGCGAACGGACAACTTGCGCTCGACCTTAAATGTTTCAGGATTGAGGAACCGTAGCGTGGACGACCCGTCAGACATAATCAGGTGCTTGCCGTCAAACGTGATCCCCCAACCTTCGCCTGAATAGCGAAAGTTGCCCACAACCTTCAGAGTCGCTTTGTCGTAGACGTAACCTGCTTTCCGCTTCCATGTCAGCTGGTAAATCTTGTCGCCAACGACGGTCACGCCTTCGCCAAAGACACGCTGGTTCAGCCTAATCTGGCGAACAGCTTTTCCCGTTTCCAATTGCACTTCGCGCAAAACGGATTCGCCGTATTGACCAGTCCCCTCGAACAGCTTTCCATCGTCGTCGAATGCGAGCCCCTGACAGTACGCTCCCGTGTCGTGAGGATACTCCGCAACGATCTTGTAACCGTAAACCTGCTGCGTATCGCCGCTGGCGAAAGTCATCACACCGGCGGTCACACAAATCGCGACGATCACGCCGCAAGTAATCATTGTTTTTCGCATTGGAATGCTCGACAGTTGTCGACCCAATAAAGGCAACGGCTCATCCCGTCAGAGTAACTGTTTCTGCCCCGAGATGGTAGCGAGATTTTGCGAATCCGCCCCTCAGCGAATCAGTCATTCGCCGTGTCGCGACCAGCCAACTGTCCCCGATAAGCCAAATCGAGCACTTCCATCGTGTGCAGCACTTTTCGGCCCCTGGCAAGCCCACTGCCACGGCGTTCTAGATGCGATTGAATTTGCGTCATGCAGCCGATATTTCCCGACGCGACATAATCCGGAGCCGTAGATGCGATATTCGCTGCTTTCGCGATGCCGAGTTCGTTCGCGGTTTCCGGCTGTTCCAAGTTATACGTACCCGCCGACCCGCAGCACATTTCTCCGTCGGGAATCTCGACCAGTTCCAAATTCGCAATCGCCCGCAGCAACTGACGCGGCTCACGCTTCACTTTCTGGGCGTGCGCCAAATGACACGCGTCGTGATAGGCGACTCGCACAGGGCGGCTCAACGGAGCAGGCGGCACGAGTCCAATTCGAGTTAGATACACTGATACATCGCACGTTTTTTCCGCGAACCGTTTTGCAGATTCTTCGTGTTCGCTGTCCCGCAACCACAACGGATATTCGTGCAATCCGGAACCACAACCGGCCGCGTTCGTTATGATCGCATCGACATCTAGGGAAAACGCTCGCAGGTTGTTCATCGCTGCTTGTTTTGCGTTGCCCATGGCACCGGTGTGCGCCGCAAGTGCACCACAGCACGACTGCGATTTGGGAATGTGCACTTCGATTCCGTTGCGCGCCAAAACTCGGAGCGTCGCCCAATTGATCTCCGGCGCCAGAACTTGCTGAGCACATCCTGCCAGCAGCGCAACAGTGCCTCGTCGTTCACCTTCGTGCGCGTATACGGTTGGCAATTTCTGCGCCGCAGGCAGCGATGAGGGAAGCAGGTCCAGCATCGTGCGCATCCGCCCCGGCAACAGGCGACTCACAGCTTTTCCCAGCTGCCCAGAACGGATCGCCCAACGAAAACGATTGGGAAACGGAAGCGTGTTCAGAATGAGCTGCCGCAGCGCGCGGTCGGCGAATGATCGCTTGCGTTTGCGTTCCGCGATTGCTCGAAATGGTGTCAGCAGTTCACCGTATTTCACACCGGACGGGCACGCGGTTTCACATCCAAGACAACCGAGGCACCGGTCGACATACGTCAGCGCACTGTCGAACGAAACCGCGCCTTCCAAGGTCTCTTTCATCAAGAAAATCCTGCCGCGCGGCGAGTCCATTTCTTCGCCCAGCTCTTGATAAGTCGGGCACGCCGGAAGACAGAATCCACAATGGACGCACGCGTTGACAGCCTTCTTCATCGGCTGTGCCCAAGCACCCAACTGATTCGATGGAATAGTGTGCTGCATTAATTATTCTTTTCGCTGCTCGGCGGCTTTACTTCGTTTTCGTTTGACTCATCGCCTGAGAAATAGCTGTCGGTTCCGATGGCTCCAGCGGTGCCGATCGCGAGCACAATCAATTCGCCAACCATCATTTTTACCGCATACTTGTCCACCAGATCGGTAAAGCTAGCAGCTGAAGACGTAGCCTCATCATCGTATAAATAATCTTGAGAACTCCGCATGTCACGAAGCATCAACATCCCGAAAGCACATGCTGTCAGGCAAAAGCAGACGCCTGCCACAACCAAAAGCACGTAAAACGGATTCGTTCGATTTTTCTTTTTGCTCACAGTTTCTTCCAGGAACTGACAGCTCGAATGCGACACGCTAGATGCGTCGCTGGCCACCAATTATCATACGGGATTGGCCCTCGTTGAATATCCCGTGTAGGTGCGTTCTTTGACTGATAAATGCATTCAGCTTCGCGGCGTTGAGGTGCACAATCTCAAGGCGGTCGATCTCGATATTCCCCATCACAAGCTGGTTGTGTTCTGTGGCGTCAGCGGCAGCGGGAAAACGAGTTTGGCACTGGACACACTCTACGCAGAAGGCCAACGCAGGTACATCGAGAGCTTTTCTGCATACACCAGGCAATTCCTGGAGCGAATGGACAAGCCCGAAGCGGAACGCATCGATGGCATCCCGCCTTCGATCTCGGTAACCTCGCGGGTTCCGTCTAAATCTAGCCGAGCAACCATCGGAACGGCAACCGAGACGACCAATTACCTGCGGCTGCTCTTTTCCAAATTAAGCACCGTCGAGTGCACAAACTGTGGGCGTTCTCTGCAACAGGACAGCCCCGATACCGCCTCCCGAGCGTTAGCGACGCTCGACGCCAGCGATCGATTTATGGTCTGTTTTTCCGCGACGCCGCTGGAAGATGAATCGTTTGACGAATTGCGGACCAGCCTGGTCGAAGATGGATTTGTTCGCGGTGTCTCTGCGGGATCCGTTCAGCCTCTCACCGAACTGGCTTCGCCAACTGAACAAAACGGAGCCCCGACTGCCGCTCAGAAGATCTGCGTTGTCGTCGATCGGCTGACCGGCGATTCGCCGATCGCCCGCGTGCGGGACTCGATCGAAACTGCGTTTCGCTATGGCCACAATCGCGCCGAAGTCATCGTATTCAAGGGTACCGACTACACGGAATCTCAAACGACAGCACTTGGCCAAACTCTCAGAACAGAAATTGATGGCCGCCCCGCTGATCGGTACTTCTTTGGCAGCAAGCTGGCCTGCGAACCGTGCGGTATCGAATTCGCCGCCCCAGAACCGAGACTCTTCAACTTCAACAGTCCACTCGGCGCGTGTCCGGCATGTGAAGGTAGCGGCGAAACGATCGCGGTCGACATTGATCGAGTCGTCCCAAACAAAAACAAGTCGCTGGAAGAGGGCGCAATCGCACCGTGGAACACTCCGACCTACAAGCATGAACTGGACGCGCTGTTGAGTGTTGCCGACCAGCTAAATCTTCCCACGCGTTCTGGATTTCGCGAACTCTCGCAGGATCAAGTGCAGGTGTTACTGAACGGCTGTGAAGACGTTGGCTTCAAAGGCATTCTCCCTTTTTTCGACGAGCTGGACGACAAAAAATCAAAAGCACACGCTCGCTCGTTTAGCAACAAGTTCAAGAGCTTGACCGATTGCCCAGCGTGCAATGGAACGCGACTGAAGACCGAATCGCTCGCCGTGAGAATCGGTGGCAACAACATCGCAGAACTGTGCGCGATGAAAATCGAAAAGGTGCTCGATTTCATTGAATCGCTGGAACTCACAGATCACCAGCGAGCAATTGGCGGAATGATTCTGGAACAGATTCAGTCTCGGTTGCAGTATATGGTCAACGTTGGATTGGGCTATCTAACTTTGGATCGACCTCTGAAAACGCTCAGCGGCGGCGAATCTCAACGTGTCGCGTTAACTTCGGCGTTGGGATCGAGCTTGGTCAACATGCTTTACGTTCTGGACGAACCATCTGTCGGCCTGCATCCGTGCGACACCGAACGGCTTCTTGTTGCGGTACGATCTCTTCGAGACCGTGGAAATTCGGTCGTCGTCGTCGAGCACGAAGAAGCGTTCTTGCGCGCGGCCGACCATATTGTGGAGGTTGGCCCCGCAGCCGGCGAACACGGCGGCGAAATCACGTTCGAAGGAACGATCGACGAGATGCTGGAATCTGAATGCCTGACAGGTGAATATCTGATCGGACATCGAGGAATCGTTACGCCGCAGCGACGTCGGGCGCCGTCCCATGGCCGCGTGGAATTGCGTGGGGCACGCGGAAATAATTTGAAAAACTTGACGGTTTCGTTTCCGCTGGGCCTGATGTGTTTAGTCACCGGAGTCAGCGGCGCTGGTAAAAGTTCTTTGGTGCGAAAGACGCTCTATCCCGCACTCTGTCGGCGCAAACGTCGAGAATCGGAAGTCGAAGCGTTGTCATACGACGACGTCATTGGCGATGGTCAGGTTGACGATGTGATCTTGATCGACCAAAGTCCGATCGGAAAGTCACCTCGCAGCAACCCGGTAACTTACATCAAAGCATTCGACGCAATTCGAAACGTATTTGCGGAAACGATCGAGGCCCGCACTCACAATTACGGCGCCAGCCACTTTAGTTTCAACGTGGACGGCGGCCGCTGCACCGCGTGCAAAGGTGATGGCTTTGTCCAGATCGACATGCAGTTCTTGGCCGACGTCTACATGAAATGCACGCAGTGCCAGGGAACTCGATATCGCCCCGAGATTCTCGATGTCACCTATCGCGGGAAGAACATCGCCGAAGTGTTGAACTTGAGCGTCCGCCAAGCGTTCAGTTTCTTCCGTGGCCAGGAAAAAGTTCAAGCCAAGCTGAAGCGCTTAATCGACGTTGGCCTGGAATACCTGCGGTTGGGGCAGCCCGCCAATACGTTGTCGGCAGGAGAGGCTCAACGACTGAAACTTGCGTGTTACCTTGCATCGGCCAAACGGCATCGAACTATGTTCATTATGGACGAGCCTACGACAGGTCTCCATTTTTCTGACATCGTCAAGTTACTCGATTGCTTCGAAGCGTTGGTCAGCGTCGGCCATTCGCTGATCATTGTCGAACACAACTTGCAGCTGATGAAAGCGGCCGACTACATCATCGACATGGGGCCAGGAGCATCGGACCTCGGCGGCCAAGTTATCGCTACCGGAACGCCTGAAGAGATCGCGCAAAACCCTGATTCTCGGACAGGTCCCTACTTGGCCGAAGCGCTTTCGCGCGACGCTGAGTTCATCGAAGACGCGTAGGCTTGTGCCTGTGCGTCTCATGCACGCGTCCACTCTGCGTGCAAGCTAGCGGTTTGCTCCGCAAATCTACTGCATCTTATCATCAAAGGTTGCCTAGTCATTAAAGTTGGCCACTGAGCAAACCGATTTGAATGAGGACAGTCGAGTGCGCCTCACCTGCGCTTTGAACCAACCGAGATCGGATGAAAGAAAATGCTGTTTAGTGACCCGATCTTTTTGTTCTGTTTCTTGCCGATCGTGCTGACATTGCATTCTCTGCTGCCAACGCAGTGGAGAAACATTGTCCTGCTCGCGGCAAGTCTGTTTTTCTACGCGTGGGGCGAAGGTGCTCACATGCTTGTGATGTTGGTGTCTATCGGCATCAACTATCGCCTCGGCGTAAAGTTGGCAGCGGCTGGCAACGAACGGTCTCGGCGTTTTTTGATGAAGTTGGCCATCGCGTTCAACCTAGGAATGTTGGTCGTTTTCAAGTACACGAACTTTCTGTTCGTGTCAGCCGTTGGTGCGTGCGGAATTGAGCTCGCGGAAAAGTACACTCCCAGCATCCACCTGCCGATCGGAATCAGCTTCTTTACGTTTCAAGCTCTGTCGTACGTGATTGACGTTTACCGCAGACAAGTAGAACCGCAACAGCGGCTTGGAGATCTCGCGCTATACATCGCGTCGTTTCCGCAACTGATTGCCGGGCCAATTGTGCGATACAGCGACGTGCAGAAACAAATTGCCAAACGCATCGTTAATTTTCATCAGTTTCGACATGGCATCGAGCGTTTCATTGTGGGACTTGGCAAAAAGATGATTATTGCGAACGCCGCAGCCGAAATCGCTGACGCCGCGTTTGCGTTGAACGCTCATCAGCTTTCTTCGGGTGATGCTTGGATTGGTGCGTTCGCCTATGCGATTCAGATCTATTTCGATTTCTCCGGGTACTCCGACATGGCGATCGGAATCGGGCTGATGCTAGGCTTCCGCTTTGCAGAAAACTTCAACTACCCCTACATCGCGATGTCAGTTACCGAGTTTTGGCGACGCTGGCACATTTCGCTGTCGACCTGGTTCCGAGATTACCTGTACATCCCACTCGGGGGAAATCGACAAGGGCAAGTGCGCACTTACGTGAATCTGATGATCGTGTTTCTGCTATGCGGTCTGTGGCACGGAGCAAGCTGGACATTTGTCTTGTGGGGTGCGTTGCACGGTATGTTCCTGATTGTTGAGCGGATCGGTTTTTCGCGTGTTTTAAACAGGCTGGGGCTGCTCGCGCACACCTACACGATGCTGACCGTGCTGTTCGCTTGGGTACTGTTTCGTGCGGACACCGTCTCGCAAGCCGCGGCATTCATGCAAGCGATGTTGGGCGTTGCGGGAAATTGGCAACTACATCACAGCGTGAATCTGGTCATGACGCGGTATCACGTTACTGTTTTGTGCATCGCTGTTGCCGCCGCGACGCCGATAGGGCCGTTGGCAGTGGATCGATTGCGCCAGCTTATTGAGAAGAAGCCGCGCCTTGGAGAAGTGCTGCGGCCGACTTTCGAACTCACGCAACTTGCCGGCATTTCGCTGCAGTTTGCGTGGTGCGTCTGCTTAGTGTTCAGCAGTACTTACAATCCGTTCATTTATTTCCGCTTCTAGATCGTCTAGCACATGACCAATCAACAAATCAACGATAGTGGTCGACGCGATTCGGAATCAAAACCTGAAGACCACCGCTGCGCCCCCGCGTCAGTTCTAGATCGCGCTGTGACACTTGTTTTCATGGCATTTATTTGGCTGCCTCTACTGACAATGGTTGTCTTTCCAACCAGCGAGTCGTCGGCCGAGAACCGCGAGCTTGCAAAGTTCCCAGGAACTCACGGCACAGAAATATCGCGAACGCAACTGGAAGAGTATGTGAAAGACCATCTTGGTTTTCGCACTACGTTTGTTAATGCTCACAACCAAGTAAAACTGGTCGCCTTCAAGGCTGTCAATGAAAAAGTCATCGCCGGCAAGGACGACTGGTTGTTTATCAACAATGGAAGAGTCGTCTCGGCGTATACCGGCGATTTGAAATGCACTCCCCAAGTAGTGGCGTCGTGGCGACAGACGCTAAAACAACGGGCAGAGTACCTTGAACAGCGTGACATTCCATATGGATTTATTGCCGTTCCCGACAAACAATTCATTCATCCAGAGCACTTGCCTGATTCCATCCGACGAGGAACCGAATGCTACACCGATCGGTTGCTTCAGGGCATCAGCGACGACGTTAACGTAATTTCGCTGTTCGACGCGCTGCATTCTGCGAAAGACCAAGGTGACCTGTTCTACAAACGAGACACTCACTGGAACGGTCGCGGGACGGCAGTTGGGTTTAAAGCGATCATAAGTCGGCTGTCGCAATTTGTTCCGGGGTTTGAAAATGAGGTTCCCTGCGAGCTAGAGATCGTCGTGCGAGAAGACTTTCCAAGGAAAAACGATTTAGGAAAGCTCATTGGCTGCGGCCCGCTTCCACAGCCAACCATCTACGCGGCTCCTGTTCAACAAAATGCGAAACGTACAGATCCGCCAAGCAAGTACGTGGCTTTGGAGGAGTACTACAAGAAAGAAACTCGCGCGATTGAAGTGTATGCAAACGACTCCGAACGCGTCCGTGGCAGGCGACTCGTCATGTTTCACACGTCGTTTAGCCACGGAACTCTGAATCGCTTGCTGGCCGAACATTTCGAACGAGCGGTATTCGTCCGGCACTCGCCCAAGCATTTCTTGGCATTTCACAAACTGCTGATCGACGAGGAACAACCCACCTTGGTGCTAAACGAGATTCCAACGCGCTACCTGACTCGTAATCCTGCCACGGCCTATCGCACGGAAGAATGGTCGAATCCTTCGATTCAGATCGCAAGCGAAGGGGAATCTCAAAGACGTTAGTTGCGATCCAACTTCCCGTCGAAACAACTCGACGACGACGATCAACTTGAATCACTTCGGTTCTTCGTCAAACGTATGTCTCATAGGCTCCGACTTGAGCCGCCCTTGAAGCTGGAATAATTGAACGAGCCCCGTGTTCACCAGCCGCTCGCCGCAGCCCACTTCTGCCTTGGTCGTGTCACTGGCCCCGTAGCCTCCGCGCGCTGCCGATACCAAATCCGGCAGATAGCTCGGCCACTCGTACGGCCCATTGCAGCAATATCCAAACAGGTACATGTGCGGGACGTTCGCCTTGTCGCGACAGTCAAGCTGAAACGAGTGGAACGGCTCGCCGGGCATCGTGATGATTCCGATTTCATTATTGATCAGCAGTGTGGACGTTCCAAGCGTTAATTGCTCATCGGCATTGAAACGATGGCGGAAAGAACTTTCAGAAGACAAACAAAGGCATTCATCCGATCTTCCCGGCTTGCCATCGATGAACGCCAAAGCACGCATGACTTCGGAAGCAAGCATCGCTCCCATCCGCTCGACCAGATCAAAGTCGTGGTCTCTTTCTTCATCACGAGCAAGGAACAGAGGATTGATGTCCCCGCCTGCTCCTTGCACAAACACGCACATGACGTCACCGCCAATCTTTGATTCGACGATCCGTCGCGTGACGCCAGGATAGTCGGCGGAAATCTTCGTATTGCGAGGCCCCAAGACAACTGGATGACACGCGTAGTTGATGATGACAGCACGAACCTTCGAATCCTCGTCGGCGATACGAATGGCTCCGACCTGCGGATCGACGGAACCGTATGGAATTCGCTCGGGATTATCAAAGTGAGTCACTGCATAATCGCCGCGTCGAACCAATCGGTTGTAGCCAAGCTGGATATTGCTTTCCGACGCGGCAAAGTACCCCTTGAAGAACGATGACTGAGCTTGCTTAATCGCGACAATGATTCTTTCTTCGACAGTTTTGCGCCAGGGCTTGTCGACAGATGGGAAATCTTCCTGCGACAACTTGGGGCCGGCGTGCGTATGAGTGTTCATGAGCAACAGCCGGTCGATGCCCAGCGCCGGCATTTGTTCATGCAACCAAGCTGAGTTGAAAATGCACAGGTCGCAGCTGACAAGTGCAACCGTCGAGTTGTTCGACCTGAGCAACATAACTCGCGCGGAGACTGGGTCGTGTACGCCGTCCGTTGGTTGAGCGGACGCGTAACCTGTCGTAAGTCCACCGGGCGGAGGCGTGATGTCGATCTGCGACAAACCAACCAAGATTTCGCCCGACGCGATCCGAATTCCGAAAACAACAAACAACAAGCACGCCGTAACCAACTTGTATCTCGACGTCGAGTGTAGATAGTTCGCGCGCGCCATTTCAAATCCTCTCGGCAATCTCGATTGTGAAACTCGTCGAGTATTGTCGCACCTACAAGCAAGATGTCTATGGTATGGCGTAGTCTTGGCGTGTCATTGCAATCCTTGTGCGAACGTTCATCGAGTTTCTGCCTGCAGGACGGACGTAAAGTAAGCTGCAATTGTAGGGCGGGCACTATAGCGACGTTGCTTAGGTTCCTACGTTTCAGTGATCTTTACCAGCAAGATCCACTGCTGCCCAACGGGTGAAGAATGCCCTGGGTTTCATGCGGTCCAGGTCGTCAGGGGCAGAAGTGCAGATCACCGTGATCTTCCGAACGCGGTAATCCCGAATTTCGATGGGCGAATTCCCCGCCATGCTTCCGGCGCCCAGAGTACGCCTCAAAATCGACTTGCCACACGAAAACCAACATGTTCACTACGTCTCCAGGAGTCTGCTCGGTTGCGCTGGACAGGATGGTTCAATACGACCTGACTTTGAAACTGGCTATTGCAAGCCCGTGCGTGCGACGTTCGTCCAATTCCGGCTGACTAACACCGTCCTCACCCAAGACTATCCACCAAAGCGTCTGATGGACCACGTGACGGAACACTGAGTTCTGCATCCTGATGTCAAAACTCGCAAACCAACCGCCTCTACTCGAACCAGCAGACGGCTTCGGCGCACCTTCAGTAGTTGAGTTGCCTTAGTGTTTCCCGATCAAACCCTGAGCGACGTGAGCGATTTCTGATCAGCGTTGATACCTAAACAGGCTCTCTTTGCATTCAAGAACGACACTGCGCACTTTGGCACGCGGCGTGCTCAGTGCTGCGGGGCAATGTGAAAACCCCCAGCGAATGGCTAATGCGAACGCTACTCGTAGACCGCTGCAACTCGCGCAGCGAAAGCCAACGCCGGAAGCCCAAACGCATGAGCGTTAGCGAGGGAGCACTTGCCGCTTGTCTCTTGCTAGTCGGTTGTTGATTTGATTCAGTCGCAAGCGTAAGAGCATTGGCCACACTGGTTGTGCAGCATCGAGTGCGTTGACAGGCTACGCCCGTTCCTTACACCCGGCCTGGAATCGTGTTCCGATTGAATCAACATCCGTCGATTGCGATTGAGTGGCGTTGATCGAGTCTCGCTGTAAGACAACTAAAAGAATGGAAGGTGAAATGTCGCGGTTTCGGATGTGCGGTATGCCGTTTGTTTGCATCGGGGCAATGGTCGCGTTAGCGTCGTTTGTGCATTCGGGTGACTGGCCGCACTGGAGAGGTCCGCTGCAAAACGGCGTGTCGGTCGAAACTGATCTTCCCGAGCGATGGTCGGCGTCTGGCGAAAACCTGCTGTGGCGAAACGAAGCCTATGCTACTCGATCGACACCGATCGTGATGAATGGGCGCCTCTATACGATCTGCCGAGCGTTTCCGGAAACGACACAAGAAGGCGAACGCGTTGTTTGTGTGGATCCGGATTCAGGCGAGCTGATCTGGGAAGCAATTAACAACGTGTTTCTTTCGGATGCACCGGCTGAGCGAGTCGGTTGGTCGAGTGTCGTGGGAGACGTCGATACGGGAAACATCTATTCGCTTGGATTAGGCTGCTTCTTCCAGTGTCTTGATGGGGCGACGGGAAAAAGGTTGTGGTCTCGTTCACTAAGTGAAGAGTATGGAATGTTGTCGACCTACGGCGGCCGCACGAATTTTCCGATCGTTTTCGATGACCTGGTGATTATCAGCGGCGTAATGACGGGGTGGGGCGAGTACGCAGTGCCGGCTCATCGGTTTGTCGCGTTCGACAAGCGAACCGGCGACGCAGTTTGGATCGCCAGCACGCGGCAGCGTCCGGAGGACACCACTTACAGCACACCCGTTATTACCACGTTCAATGGACAGGCGGCGATGGTGTTCGGAGCGGGTGATGGCTCGGTGTATGCTCTTCAGCCGCGAACAGGAAAGGTGATCTGGAAGTACGACGCATCGAATCGCGGAATCAACACGACTCCGCTTGTTGCCGATGGCATTGTGTATTGCGGTCACAGCGAACAAAACACAGCGGACACCACGGTGCTCGGGGCGCTGTTTGCCTTAGACGGCCGAGCCAAAAGTGAAGTCAAAGAAACAGACATGCTTTGGAAAATCCCGTCGCGCACGATCGGCCGATGTCAGCCGTTGCTAGTCGGCGACCGCCTCTACGCGATCGATGATGGTGGCACGTTGTGGGTCGTCGACGCAAAAACAGGAAAAGACATCGCTCGCCAGAAGCTCGGTCGCATCATGTTTGGCAGCATGGTCTACGGCGACGGGAAGATTTATGTTGGGGAAGCGACCGGCCGCTGGTATGTGCTTCAGCCAACCGACCATGGAGTGAAAGTTGTCCATCAGCTTCGGTTGAACAACGAAGAGATTCTTGGATCGCCGATCATCGCGGGCGGACGGATCTACTTGCCAACCAACGCTGCACTCTACTGCATCGGGAACGCAAGCTCTACGCGACAGACGCTGGCAAGCAGGCCTGCTGTAGCCAACCCAGCGCGGCCGTACGGTGAAGAAACACCCGCTCAAGATGACACCACGGTTGCTCACCTGCAGATCGTGCCTGTTGAAGCGATCGTGCGTCCCGGCGGCAAGCAACAATTTACCGTGCGAGCGTTCAATGCCAACGGTCAGATCGTTCAACAGACTTCGGCCAAAGTCCGTGTTATCCAAGGCGGCGGTGATGTCGATTCGAATGGTGAATACTCTGCCCCACGCAACGCATCCCACTCAATCGAGTTTGTGGGCGCGCAGGTTGGCGATATTAAATCGACAGCTAGAGTTCGCGTAATTCCGCCGTTCCCGTGGACGTGGGACTTCTCGAACAAGCAAGTGCCAGTGACGTGGGTCGGGGCAGCTTATCGACATCAGCCGCGCGACGTGGATGGCGAATCGACTTTGGTCAAGGTCAGCACAATTCCGAAAGGGACGCGCAGCCAGTCGTGGATGGGGCCAACGGACCTCCACGATTACACGATCCAGGCCGATTTTCTTGCGCCTGGCACGAACGGCAAAACGCCTGACATGGGGCTCATCAACCAGCGTTACACACTGGCCATGAACTCTCAGCAAGAACTACAAATCCGATCGTGGACGTCTCGGTTGGAATTGCGATTCGCCAAGACGATTCCGTTCCGCTGGGAATCGGGAACCTGGTACACGATGAAATTCCAAAGTGAGAACGCCGGACAAACTGCAGTCCTACGTGGCAAGGTGTGGCAGCGCGGTACTTCCGAGCCTGCTGAATGGACCATCGAAGCGGTTGACGCCACGCCAAACACGACCGGCAGTCCGGGAATGTTTGGCAACGCCAGTGACTCGGAATTCTTAATCGATAACGTGAAGGTCTATGACAACAACTGATTTGGCCGCACGTTGTTTTCACTCTTTTTTGCTAATCAAATCAAGTCGGATATGGAATTGGAATATGAATCGAGTCTCAGTCTTTACTTCGGTTTTCGCGATTACCGCGCTGGTGGTGGCAACGTCGGGAATCGCCGAAAACTCGTTGTTCGATCCTAGCAACGAAGCACTGAACTACATCGCGAAGATGAAAGTCGGAGCTCATGACTGGCCGCAATGGGGCGGTTCGCCTTCGCGAAACAATGTGCCGGCCGGCGTAAATATTCCAACCGAATGGGATATCAAATCGGGCACGAACATCAAATGGTCGATGGCCCTTGGGTCGGAAACTTACGGCAATCCGGTTGTCGCCAACGGCAAGGCATATGTCGGTACGAATAATGGCGCTGGCTACCTGGCGCGTTATCCCAGCAACGTCGATTTGGGCGTGTTGATTTGCTTTGACGCCGCAACGGGCAAGTTCCTCTGGCAGCACAGCAACGAGAAACTGCCCACCGGTCGCGTTCACGACTGGCCGAACCAAGGTGTTTGCTCCGCGCCGATGGTGGAAGGCGATCGCCTGTGGTATGTCACGAACCGAGGCGAAGTCGTTTGCTTGGATACAAACGGCTTCCACGATGGCCAAAACACCGGTCCGTTTAACAGCGAACCGAATCAAAACCAAGACGAAGCGGACGTCATCTGGAAGCTGGACATGATGAAACAGCTTGGAGTTTCGCAACACAATATGTGTAGCTGCTCGGTCACGGCGGCTGGCGACTTGCTATTCGTTTGTACGTCCAACGGCGTCGACGAAAGCCACATCACGATTCCTCGAGCAAACGCGCCCAGCTTCATTTGTGTGAACAAGAACAGTGGCGAAGTCATTTGGGCGGACGACTCGCCTGGCAAAAACATTCTCCATGGACAATGGTCGTCGCCCGCCTACGGTATTTTTGATGGCGTCGAACAAGTGATCTTTGGTGGCGGCGACGGCTGGCTCTATGGCCTGGCGGCACGCGGCGAGAATGGCAAGTCCAAGGTGCTTTGGCGATTCGACTGCAATCCAAAGGAATCACTTTATTTGCTCGGCGGAAGAGCCACTCGTAATCACATCATCGGTACGCCGGTGATCTTTGACGGATTGGTTTATGCTGCTGTCGGGGAAGACCCCGAGCATGGTGAGGGCGTCGGCCATTTGTGGTGCGTTGACCCGACGAGGCGAGGCGATGTCAGCCCCACGATTGTCTACAACGCAAGCGATCCTAAAACGCCAGTTCCGCCAAAACGTCTGCAAGCTTTAGTTGCGAAAGACGGCGACTTCGAGCGTGACAATCCGAATTCGGCCGCCGTTTGGCACTACGTCGGTTCGGATCCAGCCGAGTTTGAAACTTCCATGCACCGATCGTGCGGAACCGTGGCGATTAAAGACGGTTTGCTTTTTATTGCCGACTTTAGCGGGCTGGTTCATTGCCTGGACGCCAAAACGGGCGATGCTCACTGGACGCACGACATGTTCGCTGCGTCTTGGGCATCGCCCCTGATCGTCGAAGGCAAAGTCTATATCAGCGATGAAGATGGCGACATCAGCGTGTTTAAGCTGTCACGGGAGAAAGAAGTTCTGGCGGAAATCAATATGGAAAGCGCGGTTTATACCTCGCCGACGGTCGCCAACAACGTTCTCTACATTGCCAATCGAAATCGACTGTTTGCGATCCAGCAAGACGCAACGCCCGCGCCGACAGCCAAGGTCGAAACCGCATCAGCAAACAAGTAGACGCGACCCGACGAACGTTCGTTGCTGTGATTGTAATACTAGAACTCTCTTTTAATCCTGTTTTGCGAGTACGAAATTGAAACAAGATTCTCGGCTTACCTTCGTTCAGTGGATCGTTTGCATCATTGCCGCAATCGGTTTTGCATTCGACATTTACGAGTTGCTGATGTTGCCACTGATTGTGCGGCCTGCACTTTCGGAACTTGTTGGAGCACAGCCCGGTACGCCGGAGTTCGAGTTTTGGGTCGGCATGTTGTTCTTCGTGCCCGCAATGGTTGGAGGCGTCTTCGGATTGCTGGGCGGATACCTCACGGACCTGTGGGGAAGGCGTCGAGTCCTGGTCGGCAGCATTTTGCTGTATGCGTTTTCCGCGTGCGCAGCTGGGTTCGCCACGTCGATTGAGGTGCTTTTGTTTTTGCGTTGCACGACGTTCATCGGAGTGTGCGTCGAATTCGTCGCGGCTGTGGCATGGCTGGCGGAACTTTTTCCTGAGCCAAAACGTCGTGAAGCCGTATTGGGATTCACGCAAGCATTTTCGTCGTTTGGCGGATTGCTGGTGACCGGTGCAAACTTTTTGGCGATTCGTTACGGAGAGTCTCTGCCAGCGATTCACGACAGCCACGAGGCATGGCGATACACGCTGATCTCGGGAGTGATTCCTGCGTTGCCGTTGATCATGATTCGTCCGTTTCTTCCGGAATCGCCACAGTGGGCGGAGAAAAAAGCTGCCGGAACGTTGCGTCGTCCGAGCATCCGCGAATTATTTTCACCGGAACTGCGACAGACGACCATCGTTACTACGCTGATGTTTGCCTGCAGTTACGGTGCGGCATTTGGCGCGTTGCAACACACGCCTCGCATCGTGCCCTCGTTGCCTGAAGTGAAAGCTCAGACAGCTGGCCTAACGGTACCGGAACGCAAAAAAACGGAACAAGCCGTCGCCGCGACCGTCAATGGATTCCAAGAAATGGGCGGGCTGGCTGGTCGCTTTTTGTTTGCTGTATTAGCGATACGAATTGCCAGCCGGCGATCGTTGCTGCGTCTTTTTCAGATTCCCTGATTACTACTCATTCCTTTGGTTTACTTCTTTCCAGCACGCGAGAATCTGGAACTGTTGAAGTGGGGAATCTTCGCAGCAGGTCTGTTGACGGTCGGCCAGTTTAGTTTTTGGGGCAACTATTTGCCTCGAGCTTATCCGCTTCATCTCCGCGGCACTGGCGAGGGATTCGCGGCGAATATTGGCGGCCGCATGTTCGGGACGTCGTTCGCGCTATTGACTACATGGTTGACGACGATGATGCCCGAGAAGTCCACGGCACTCGCAGCGGCATCGGTCGCGCTGCTGGTCTATGCGATGGGATCGCTACTTTGCTTCTGGTTGCCCGACCTTCGCGTCGACCGAGAATAAAAGAAGTCGCGTTGAGCCCCACAGGCGATCCTAGCACGGTCAACGAAAACGTGGATGACGTCAGCGTAACAACACAACAACCGATCTCGGCTCGACTCTGAAGTGAGTGGAATCAACTGTCACTGCGGATTCTTCAGTGACGATGTCATTGGGACTAGCGAGTGATGTGTCGACGACTCGGCGCCATTGCCCTACGCTTCCTTCGTAAATTCCAAACTCAAGTGGATGCCACCACGCATTGATCATGACGTAGATGTCAATATCGTTTCGCGACGCGCCGTGCAAAACGAAGGCGAGGCTGTGCGAGTCATACGACAAATCGGGATCGTGGTTGACTCCGTACCAGCGAACGTCGTCGCGCCAAAACCTGCTTCGGCAAATTGACGGATGGCGTTTGCGAAAATGGATCATCTCGCGACAAAATCGCCAGAACGCTTGGTTGCCGTTCAGGCGTCCCCAGTCCAACCAACTGGTTTCATTGTCTTGGTTGAACGGATTATTGTTTCCGTGCTGAGTCTGTAAGAATTCGTCGCCCATGCGAAACATGGGAGTGCCGTTGGATAGCATCAACAGACAAAACAGATTTTTCGCCTGGCGTTGACGCAGCTCGACGACTTCCGCAGGAGCACCGTGGTCCCCTTCCCATCCGCAATTCCAGCTGTAGTCATTGTGGCCATCGGTGTTGTTGTGCCCGTTGGCCCAATTCTGCTTGGAGTTGTAGCTGACTAAATCGTTTAGAGAAAAACCATCGTGCGACGTGACGTAATTGACGCTTTGATACGGCCGCATTGCAAAAAAGCGATCGTCAGGGAACAAGTCGTCACTGCCGTAAAGGCGAGTCATCACTTTGCCGATCATGCCTGAGTCGCCTCGGACAAAACGCTGCAACGTATCGCGGTAGCTTCCATTCCATTGCATCCACTGTGTTCCCGGGAATTTTCGACCGAGCTGATATAAACCTCCAGCATCCCAAGGCTCGGCAATCAGTCGAACGCCAGCTAGTTCGGGCTCTGATGCGATCTGTCCAAAGATCGGCGGATCATCGACTCGAATCGATCCGTCGGTGTCGCGAGAAAAAATCGAAGCTAGATCGAACCGAAAGCCATCGACGTGCATTTCCCGCACCCAGTAGCGCAGGCTATCGATGATCATCTGCCGAACGGCTCGATTCGCTGTGTGTAACGTGTTGCCTGTTCCACTGAAATTGGCATACGGATGGTTCGGGTTGCCGGACGCTACGTAGTAGGTCGAATTGTCGACGCCTTTGAAACCGTACGTGGGTCCGAACTCGTTCCCTTCGCCCGTGTGATTGTAGACGACGTCGAGTATCACTTCGATGTTGGCGGCATGAAGCTGCTTGACCATGTTTCGGAATTCCGTTTCCGGCAGACACTGGTTCGATCCGACTGCGTACCCTTCGTGAGGCGAAAAGAAGTTGATCGGCATATAGCCCCAGTAGTTTCCCTCTTGCGGATCGAACTGAAAAACTGGCATCAACTCGACCGCGGTCACGCCGAGTTCTTGCAGATACGGAATCTTCTCGACCACTCCAGCAAACGTCCCTGCATGAGATGGCGCCACGCCCGAGTTGTCTCGTCTCGTGAAGCCGCGCACGTGCATTTCATAGATGACCAAGTCGTGTTCATGGCGAATGGGTTTGTCGTCTTCCCAATCGAAGACGCATTCGATCATGTGCATGACGTTTAGTGGCGCCTGTCCCGCGTTTGAGCCAGGACGGCGCGCCGCCTGGCGATCAAACTGGGGAGGAAAAAAGACGTCGTGTGCGTACGGGTCGAGCAGCAGTTTCTCGGCATCAAACGTATGGAGATGAAATTCCGGTCCAGCCGGCGGGCCATCGATCTGATACGAATAATATCGAGCGTCCGCTACGTGCTCACACGAGATCCGACAATGCCAGATCGGGCCTGTTTTGTTTTTAGCCGGATCGAACTGGAACTCAAACGCTGGCTGGAGCAGGTCGGATTCTCGATAGAACAACAGCGTGACGGAATGAGCGTGTTTTGAATAGATCGCGAAATTGAATGCGAGGTCTTCAATGACTCGAGTCGCGCCCAAGGGATACGGCAAGCCTTCTTCAGTTTTCCAGTCCACTGCAGTGCTCTCTTGACCTAGTCAGAAAAACGGAGCCATTCTGGGCTTCGGAGATCTACGCGTCTTCGCAGACATCTTGGAAATTGTACCTCACCGCCCGTGCGATGCGCTGGTCGCACTGCTGCGCGGCATATTGGCCGGACTTGAAACCTGCGCGCCGCTATCGATTTCGTGCATGCATGTCGCGGCCACCAGATTTCAATGCACTGTAGTTGCCTGCACTAACTACGAGTTTTCTCAAGAATATCGGTTTTTGAAAAGAATTTCCTAACATTGCTGTTGGCACAGATTTGGCGAGCCAGTATTAGACGTTTATCTGAAACGGACGTCATCGAAGCCGACGTAAATCAGATCAACGCAAGCAATCGGTCTGCGTGTTTTGCTTGCCAGAATAAGCCAACGAGGCTTCATTGCATTTGTCGTGATTGCGGGATTTCGACGAAACCCTCCCTCCTGGGTTGAAGCTCAATACTTGCTGGAAGTCACGGTTTCTGGGTCGACCGTTCTGGTAGGTGCTTCGCAATGAAGCTTATACTGGGCACCGAAGCAAACGCTTCGGTGGCCCAGGGAACAATGAAACGGCGGTGTCATTTTGGACACCGCCGTTTTTTTATTGTGCTTGATATCGACGCTGCGTACGGGCTTCTAGCCCGTCGAATCACGTCGGTCACAGACTAGTAGTTGTCCCAGCTTAATCTTCGGGTAGTGGAA
>JAGQPC010000360.1 GCA_020426925.1 Planctomycetales bacterium
GGACTGGTCACGTCACGACCACATCCAGCGATATCAGTACTCCGACAAAGTACGGCCCCCTCTCATTAACTCGCCAACACTCGCCCGGAGGCAATAGCAACGGAGAATTTGGAAGTGACTGGACCCATTCTCCGTTTGTGATGTCTTCACCTGGTAGTACGACGCACGGGCAATTGGCCAATGGCTCGACTTGTACGATGTGCTTCAATATTGGATCGTCATGTGATCCACATCAGTTCGTGCAAGCGACGCTCGTCGGGGACACTTGGGTATTCATCGATCCCATTACCGATCGAGTGTGGGGCATCCGAGACAAAGATGCAACATCGAACGACAAGGGCCGCCTGATATGGGAGACGACACGGCAGCAGTACAACCGCAGCAATCCGACATCAAGTGCAATTCAGCATACCTACGACACCAATCGCCACCCGGCGAAATCCAAAACGGCGGACGGAATCAACGAGATTAGCTACACGGTTGACACAAACGGTCGAATCACGAAAGCACAACTTAAGTCGAGCGGCGCAGTTGTCGAGCAGGTTTCCTACACCTATCGCAACCAACTTACAGGTACTGTCTCATCGGACGTAGGGTCAAATAGCAACAACTTGGTACAGGCCGTTACAAAGATACGTCCAACCGGAGGGAGCAGCAATCCAGATGATGGAACTTGGACAGAACGAGTTCAGCAATACCGGTATGACGGATCGTCCTCACGTATAACGATGGTGCTCGAAGCAGACTCTGTCCATCGAGCCGTTCAAGGGACGTCGGCAACGACTGCGTTGGGCCTGTTTTCACTAGGCAATTCGGCTGTCGGCGAGTACGCCACAACACAAATCGAATACTCAACTGGGGAAAATACTGATCAGAGCGTAACAACAGATTGGGGTTCCGAAAACCTAAGCCGCTACCATGCAGGCAGCGGAGATGTTGACGAAACGAACCTTGTAAGGAGCATAAAAGGGAATGGCGGGGCGTCGTGCTGTGGCGTTGGAACAACCGGTCAAAAGACGGTCTTTCACTATGTAGATACACACGACACGCCCACCTCAGCGGGGTTCGATGAAGTCGTTCGCCTTGTTATCGAAGATGTAGTCGCAGATACGACACCGACGACTCCTGTCCGCCGACACATCTACGGTATCAACCCAGCTGGACGAGTGCTACGTGAAGCGACCATCACAAATGCCTTGAGTACTACGAACGCGAAATACTGGTGTTCATCACGGATAATTAACGGAATAGGACGGATTCTCGAATACCGCAAACCGTCAGCGCACGACGTCAGCTCAGATTCAGAGCTACAACTATTCTTTGAACCCACAGATGGTTCGAACGACGACGACACGCTCCATCTTTCGAATGGACTAATCTACGTCTATGAATACAACCATCCTCTCGGGTTCAAGACCGCCGTTCGCGTTAAGAAAGGTCGTGACACAAATACGTCCAACAACCCGGTTTACTATGTCAGTGCCGCTGAGTATGGCGATGGAACTGCTGGCGATGCTGGAACTTGGCAACTACGAAAGACATTTCGGTACGCTGTGCAAACCACAGTGGCACCAGACAACGCATCTTCACCTGCGGAGGTGACCGAATATACCTACACCTATTGGAGCGATTCGGCACATTCGAACTTCGGCAACGGCGACAGCGCATTTGACAATATCAAGACGGTTACAACAACGCTTCCAACTGTCTCCACAGGCGAAAATGGCTCTGGTTCCGCTACCACGAAAGTCAGCCATTTCGATCACCTCGGCCGTCAGTGTTGGTCAGTGGACGGTGAAGGTTACATCAACTACTTCGCATATGACGAAAACACTGGACAACTCGCATATTCAGTAGTTGATGCTGATCCGACTTCTCTCCCAAGCGGGGCAACAGGGGGCGGATCATGGAATGCTCCTGGGGCATATGGAGCATCCTCCAATGCGCCGTCGCGGTACATCTCGTTTCCAGCGTTGGAGCTAGTTTCTACATTCCAATTCGATTCGAACGGCAGGACTTATCTGCGTACCGAGCCTCTGGGGAACGGAGGTTCTTCGACACATCGCACGCGTTATGAAAAGAATCAAACGGTTTCGTTTCCGTATTGGACAGGAACCGCAACACTTCTCCCAGCGTCGGTTACAAGACTCGACGCCGGTGGGCAATTGATTGAGACGTTCTCTGTGCCCCCGTCAAAAACGGAGAACGGAACCTACGGTCCGCAACTTAAAGCTGTCAGCAGCTCGGATTACGTCAGTTGGACAACGCACGTTCTCAACTCCATTACCGGACGAGTAGACGAAGTTAAAAGCTATTTCGATACGTCATCTTCGACTGCATTTAACAAGACGACGTACGACTACGATTCGTTGGGCCGCCGCTATCGATCGTACGAGTACGCCGACGGCAGCACAATGCAGATTAGTGAGTCTGTCTTTGACGATCTCGGACGTGAAGTCGAACACAGAATCGGCAAGTCAACGAGCCAATTGGCAACTGTCTCGCGAACCGTATATGACAACGATGGTGTTGGCGACGGACACGTTACCGCACGTATCCAATATTACGACACGGGAACGACCAGCAACAACGGACAGCTGTTCTACTACACGTATCGTGGACACCTCAGGGGCACCCATTCGATTCGCCAGTACAATAGTGGGTCATACCTGTCGAATCCAAAGCATACGGTCATGAATATTGACTGGATGGGCCGACCTACGACGATCATGCGATTTGGCCTGTTCTTATCCGACTGGTCGTTCGCAACAGGCTACGGGACCTACACACCGTCATCGACGACGTATAGATACGTCCATGAACAACGAGATTACGATCCATTGGGGCGGCTGTATCGAAAAACGAGTTACAACAACAATTCAAGCTACTACAAGATCTGTGTTGATCATTTCTACGATCGGAACGATCAAAGAGTCGCTTCTATACCCTCTCACTCTGCGGGACGAGAATTCGCATACGATGGAGCGGGACGTTTGTACCAAACACGAGCGGTAAAATCTCTTTCATCGCCACAATACTCGTCCGGAAAATTCGACTATCGCAATCCTGAACCCCATCCAAAGTTCGGCTCCACCAACACTGGAGTCATGACCGGCGGAGATCAGGACGTGGTCTCTATTGAGCATTCGTTGCTTGACGACAGCGGATTGCCAATTGAACGCCACTCGTTCGCATTGAATCATTCCGACACGAACGGAATCAACATTAGTTCCACAACCAGTTATGTCCGTTCATCGACCTATTCGTGGCACGATGATGCCAATCGAGCCACAACAACAGCAGTATACGGCAGCGGCGATACAGCCAGCGGTGCTGGAGCATGGAAATACACTGCTTTTAGTTCTGCGAACTGGCGGCCGACGACTGAACCAACGCTTAGTTCCAACACGAAGCTTGTAACACGGTACGTCTACAATACGGACTCTGGTCGCTTAGAGGCAACTTTGGATCCAGCCGCAAAAACTCAAAAGACGTTTTATGACGATCTGGGACGAGTTACGTACCAGGTGAAGAACTACGTTAACTTCAGCTTGTCGAATGTAAGCGGAACGACTGGTGGAGGTTCGGCAAACGATCAGGATCAAACCGTCAAGTTCGAATACGATGGACTTGGAAACGTCACGAAGATTACGGCTCTCGACCGAAACGCCGACGGTAACACGACCTCGAACGACAACGAGGTTACGGAATATGAATACAACGACACGTACAACCTATCACTCGCAACCAAGGAAATCTATCCACGTGGCTCGAACGATACTGTAACGAAGACCTTCTACCTTGACGGAAGTCCCAAATCTAGAACTGACCAGCGTGGTGTAACGATCAACTACACGTACAAAGTTGGAACACGCAAAATCGATTGGGAAAAGGCCACGATACCCGGCGGCAGCGGTGTCGATACGGCTATCCAGTCAATCAATTATACCTATGATTTCGCGGAACGCCCGTCACACATTCGTTCTTACTCGGGCGTTGGAACTGGTACAATCGAAAATGACATCGAGTTCAGCTATAACTCGCGGAACAAAATATACCGATCGCGTCAGAGCCACCAAGGAGCAACGACAACGAGCTCGCCGTACGTTTACTACTATTACGACACTTCTAATTCAACTGGCACCTATACTGACGGTTATCGCAATTACAAAGTTCGATATCCGTCTGGAAAGTACGCTGAGTTCCAATTTGGAGCGGACGACTCTTTGGATGATCGCCTCCATCGGGTAGCAACTCTTCGCGGCGACTTTGAGGGTACTTACAAGGATATCGCGACGTATCAATACAGCGGTACGCGGCGGCCGGTCCAAACGATGTACTCGACTCCGGGCGTCTATTCAGCCAACTACACATCAGCCTCATCTCCACACGTATACGATAACGTTGACCGATTCGGTCGCACGCTCACGAAAGAATGGAGAACGATTTTCTCAAGCGTTGACAAAACCGCTTACCAGTACGACTACGCAAGTAATCGAACAGTCCGCAATAATCTGTTGAATACAGCATTGAATCAGACGTTTACTTACGATGGCTTACACCGGCTTGCATCAACAGTTCAGACAGGTGCCAATCAAAGTTGGGAGTTGGACGCACTTGGCAACTGGAACGTATTCAGCGACGCGACCGGCTCCGGGGTAGTTCAAAGTAGAACGCACAATAACGCAAACGAAATAGCTACGATCAGTTCGTTTCCAGCCTGGGCAGCGCCCCAACATGACAATGCAGGGAACATGACAACAGTTCCAATGCCGTCGTTGGGTTCGAACGCCTCCGGTACGCTGACCTACGACGCATGGAACCGACTTGTCAAGGTTGTCAATTCGAACGGAACCACTGAGTACGAGTATGACGGTCTTCACCGGCGTATTGTAAAAGAGCACGGTGGCAACGGCTACGATTACTTCTACAACACGAAGTGGCAGGTCGTCGAAACTCGCAAAAATGGTGGCTCAACGCCGCTTGAGATGTTGACGTGGCATCCACAATACGTTGACGCTCTTGCCAGTCGGTACTCGCAACCAAGCGGATCGCAGGTAATCCGATTCGCCATGCAGGATGCTAATTTTAACGTTACAGGCATGCTCAACACGAGCGGTGGAGCCGACTACCGCTACCGCTACTCGGCATACGGCCAAGTTACTCCGATGAACGGCAGCTGGAGTGTTCTTTCAACGTATTGGAATAGCGATTCGGCGAACGCTTATACATTCACAGGACGTAGGTTTGAAGAAGAATCGACGCTTTATCACTATCGGAATCGTGATTACCACACCGAAACCGGAAGGTTCGTAAACAGAGATCCAATCAGCTACAGAGGGAGCAGGTGGAACCTGTACGAGTACGTCGCCTCACGACCGACTGTCTCACTCGATCCGTCAGGATTGGCTATCGTCCCCCCATCAGGACCAACAGTGCATCTTCCGCCAGAATCTTGGCCGATTCCGCATCCGCCCTATGAGGAGGACGATGGTGCCAAGGGAGCTGCTGATGTCGGTACGAGTTGCTTTCCAGGCGTAAGCACTGGCCGCGACATTAAGGAGGTTTGGACTGGAAAAGACGCAATTTGGGGAACCCAGCTGCAACCATGGGAACGTGGGGTAACGTGCGTATCAATTGTAATACCGGTCGCTGGCGGTAAGATCATCCGAGTATGTTGCAAGAAGCTTGGAACGACGGCCAAAAAGTGCTGGAATACCGGCGGCGCCATCTTGGATCGAATGGATCCAGACGATTGGGACAAAGCCGAAGAAATCTATGACGCGCTGCGAGATACGACAGACGATATTGACGACATCGTCGAAAATTCAGGGATTCCGCGTTCGACAGTTGAACGAGTAAAGGACCACCTTTTCCACAATGAGCATTTGCTAGATGATGGGGTTGCACAGTTCGACGCACATCCTGATATTGTCAATGCTTGGGAACGCCTCCGCGACGGTACGGCGACGGAAGCAGATTTTCAGCTATTGAGACACGAACAAGCTGAGTCTATTTACGAGCAGTTATATGGTGGAACTTACCGAGACGCCCATGAGGCAATTAAAGATAGGTGGCCATCAGGAATTGATTGAAACATGGCAATATACATCAAGATCAGTAAGATTTCAGAAGATAGTGCTTACGCTACCTACGAATTTGGCCCGAACGAGCAACGTGTTGGCCAGATTCGCGTAACCAAGGATACTGGCGAAATGATCGTGTTGTCTGAAGTGCCTGGCGACGAAAAAAACGCATACGCACCACCAGCGCAACGAAAACTGCTAGTTCACTGGAGAAAAGGAGAGTTTCCTGACACAACCTGCTGGGCGTCTTAGTTGAGTTTTGTTAGCTCATCTAGCGAGCGACGAAAAGGGGACACGCTACTTTTTGGGCGTTTGGCACGCTTCGCTGTCCCATTGAGGTAATCCCGTGCGAAAGTGGTATTCATTAGCGTTGGCGTTTTTGTCTTCGTTGCTTTTGTGTCTTTCTTCGTCTGCCGCTGAACTGACACTTTCAACGGTGATCCGCGCTCCGCAGTCCGGTGAATACGTGATTTTTGTGACGCCCGTAATACCAGAATTCGAGCTTGGCGTCACCGCTGAAATCGACGGAAAGAATATCGGACCCTCTGAACTGGGTTCGGACGATTCGACGCTGAAATTGGTTCTTAGTTCAGATCAAGCTGTCCCATTCAAATTGACGTTTCAACTCGCCGAATCAAGCAACACTGAGCAAAACTCTCGAATTCCGATCGGATCCTCGCCTCGTTGGAGTCGTCCAGACGGAGTTGAAGAGCAAATACCGGACACGGTTTGCAATCTGCCAACTGGAACCGGTTCCGGTGTCGCGGCAACGTTCACTTACAACAAGAACGAACCGGCAAAGAATGAAAGGGTTGAGTTCGAGATTCCGTTGCATCACATCGCGTTCTGGTCAGATTCCGATGACCCGGCTTGTCGCAACGCTGAAGCGAAGCTCGCCGCGAAGCAGCTGCTACGACAAATCTTACAACAACGGGCAACAGCAGAAGCTCTCGGTGAACTCCCCAATCTCTGGCCGTATCTGTACTCTACGGAGCGAATCGGACTACTTCAACGACTAGCCAAATCCAAGCGGTTACTCGGACGTCTTTCAACTACCGCCGCGTGTGACCTGTACCGCATTGCTCGGTACGACTCCGTGGATCAAGCTTCCGAAATAGTGGCCCGATGGACTCGTCAATGGAGACGTGTTGGACTGTCAATGGAAACAAGCCGAGCCGAATCGGTCAGCAGTCGCTACGGTCAGCTCGCGAAAGTTATAGTGCTAGACGATTCGTGGCACGCGATCGCAGATCAGCATTTGACGTTTCCCGACGGCTCGTGCTCGGTAGCAGCCGCGTACATTGTTGCAGGGTGTCACGCTGGAAATGGAACCAGCAAAGAATGGAATGAACGCATCAAGACGGCGCTGCAAAATCCAGATCTCTCTTTTGATTCAAAAGTAACGTGGCTGATCGCGCACGCAGCGGCTGCTGAATTCTCGGCCAATGGCGAAGGAAGCTCGTTATCTATCGACTACACACCGAATCCGAACAACGAGTCCCTACTTGAAGCCGAAAGAACCGCCGCTTCCGACGATTCGAGAATCCTTGTCGCTCGTGAACGGATCGTCCGCTACACGCTTGCCAATAACTGGCACGCGGCGAAAGACGTTGCTCTGGAAACGGAACGCTCACTTCGAGATGCAAACTCGTTGGCTGAGTTGGCTCGAATTCGCGAACAGCTGGATCGCCTGGAAGAAGCGCAAACGTTGCCAATTGGTCAGTGATCTACAGCGGTATGTTCCGCGATGCCGAAAATCCATGTCACCGAATTAGGGCCGGTTCGCTAGAGGGATAGTCGCTTTTAGTTCGCGCTCGGCACGTATCAACATCTGACAAGTATTTGAGTTCCTTGAATTTGTCGTCGCGAAGTATGATCGGCTTTAGAAATACGAACAGAGAAGATTGACTGTCTGAGCTACTTTCGCGACCGCCCAGATGGCGAATGACCGGAATCCGCTCGATAAGCGGGATGCCAGTTTCGGATTCCGCTGCGTTGCGTCGACGTAAGCCGCCAACAATTACCGTATTCCCGTCGGGAATTGTAACTTGGCTTGTAACTTCGTCAGTTTGCCGAGGCGGCGGAACCCCTTCAGCCCCTGAACCTGTGAACGTGTTCTGAGTGATCGTGAAGTCCAGCTGAAGATAGTTGTCTTCGCTGATGCGCGGAGTGACGGTAATCGTTGTTCCAGCCTCCGCAAATCCAGCAAAACTTGTCGTGGCTACCGTCTGAGAAGCATTTACACTTGTGAATGGCACTTCCGAAACGCTACTAAGCTGTCCGGTGGCGTTGTCATTAACCACCAACCGCGGTGCCGCTAGAACTCGCGACCGACGATGAGACGTTACCGCTCGCAGTACGACATCAGCAATGTCTGCATCAACGATCGTACCGTTGAACCCAAGCCCTGGCAGTAGAGAAAGTGCACCGGTCACTGGATTTACTTGGCTCAATCCAAACGAAGAAAAAGCAAGGTTCCGTCTACTACCTTCGCCATCTCCTCCTGACAATTCGACGCCCAGTGAAAAATCGTTGCTCGTGTCGATCACCACAAACTGAGCTTCAATCAAAACCTGTGGTCGACGTTGATCAAGTTTCTCTATCAGCTGAGCGTAGATCCGCTGGACCGCTGGCTCTGCAATCACAATCAGCGTATTAGTGTGAATGTCGGCTGTCACACGAGCTCGTCCAAGCATTTCTGTGATTGGATCCGCTGCTCCCGACAAAGGATCGGCCGTGGAGACGTGACCGGCCGGACTTGCTACCGGATTCGGTGGAGCACCCTGAGCTATTCCCTGTGAATTGTCTTGGTAGGACGGTGGAGGCAGTAACTGCGTATCGCCCGCTGCAACCGGAAGATTGTTGGGGCCAGGCACGACAATTTGGTTTGACCCAAATGTTTGCCGGGCCGGTCGAATTCGACCGTTGTTCCAAAGTGAACGTCCTCCAAGCGATCCAAGCCCCGCCGATTTGTCGCCTGTTTCGATCGCTCGGATGGTTGCGAGCAGTTCATTAACCGGAAGGTTCCGGACTTTGTAAAAGCGAACCGGACTTTGAGCGGCTTTGTTTCCCTCGACGTCACGAGATTCTCGCAGGGATTCGATTTGCTGATGAATCTCGATAGTTGTCGTCGCGATTAGCAGATTGTCGTCCGCGTCGATGGCCGACTTGTAGTGTGTCTTCGCTCGAATCGGATCGATGAGCTGTTTTACGAGCCGATCGATCCGTTCTGCCGAAACGTTTCGGAAGCGATATGTCCTTGTCAGAACCTGAAGAGGCACATCCAGCATCCGAACCCACTTCTGCACACCAGCAACGTCATTCTGGCTTCCGATGAGCACGATCTGGTTGGTGCGAGGGTCATGAGTGATCTCGATACCGTTTTCCTGTCGGCGTTCGGCTCGATTCTTTGCACTGGCCATTTCGTTTAACTGTGTGGCCAGTTTCTCGGCTTCCAGATGCCGAATCCGAACAAATTCCAGCACCGCGTTATTCCGAGGCCGATCGATTGTTTCGATCCACTTGGCAATCCGCAGCACGTTAACGGCGTAGTCAGTGACAATCAATGTACGAGACTCAGGAAACGGAATGCTGTTAGCACCCTCCGAAAGAAAGCTCTTCACTAGCTGGTCAACTTCTTCCGGATTGGCGTATTGCAAAACAAACGCCTGAGTGACCGGCGTGTTGTCACCTG
This sequence comes from Planctomycetales bacterium, assembly GCA_020426925.1. Lineage (GTDB taxonomy): Bacteria > Planctomycetota > Planctomycetia > Pirellulales > Pirellulaceae > JAGQPC01. The sequence continues at coordinate 9,781 of JAGQPC010000360.1, forward strand.
ACTGCTTGATGGCGTCGGCTGCACTTCCCGATTTCGCAAACGCAGCAATGCGGTTCGATGGAATAATACGTTTCCAACCCGGTGTGTCCGCATCTACAATCGCCATGCCAGACATCTGCAGGGCGGATTCCAACACTCCAAGCAGCGATTCTGTCGGAATAGCCTTCGGAGCACGAATATTAATCGGCTTCCCTTCGAGCGACTGATCGAACAGGATCCTAATCCCAAGCCGCTGGCTGACGTAATCCACAAAAGACTTTAACTCAATCGCCTGCGGAAAATTCAGCTGTACCGTGCTCGTGTTCGTCTCAGCCACGGGCGGTGGCGGCGGCTCCTGTCCGCTAATAACTCGACAGCAAGCTATCAGCCACAATGCCGCGCAGCCACACACAATTCTCCATCGAACGTTGCTAACCTTAAATGCAATCATGCCGCCCGTAGTGCTCAGCGTAAGCCGGGTAAACTTTTCCGTTTATAACGATCGGCAATCCACGCTCGTTCTCATGAGGGGAACGAGCGAATTGCAGAAGTGTGGCCAGCATCAAGCCTGCTATCGAGATTTCAACGTGCGGGACGCTCACGTGTTAAGAGGGAATGCGCCACAAGAGTCTCCAGAAACAGGAAATTCATCGTGACATGCAAGCTAGCAATTATTTGAGGATCACCTGACACTTCGCACAAACCCATGCAAGCCGTTCAAATGGATCGGGCTTGATTCTGCCCGTACGAAATCTGCTGCTGCAGCTGTTCGACGAGTTGCTTGCCGAGTTCGGTGGGCACTTGCTCCATTCCTTTTTTCCCGTCGAACTTAAACGATTTGAAGTTGCTGAAGACGTATAGGTCGTTCCTCTTCATGCCGACGATTGGATTTATCTTTGTCGCAATGTCCTTGAGAATTCCCTCGGCCTCTGCGCGGTTACTTGAACGAGTTGTCATGTGCTCATAGTTGCCGCCGATTTTCCTGAAAACGTGAACCTCTTCGCCTCTGATCTGGACTTTCGATGCTTCTTGGGCCGTTTCGGAACGAGCTTCGATGAATGCATCCCGTTTTGGCATTTTCAAGTCGCCCCATGCGGGAATCTTTCGCAGCTCAGAGTCCAGGTGCCTGTCTGTAACTGCGTTCAAAGCTGCCTGATAGTTCTGGTGTGCACTAACGATGTGCCCGTGGCTGCAAAACGAACCTTGATAGCGTTCGCGTTCTACGACTACAAACCGTGTTGCCGACGATCGCATTCCGTTGTCGCTTGGATTCCACGCCTCGGGAACATGGCGTGCCAAATCGACCTTCACGGTTAAACCAGGTTCGGGTGTATCCATGTGCGCCCACGAGCAAGCAACAAAACGGTTTCTCTCGCTGCTGTTCATTGCAATAAGCCTCTGTTTGAATTCGGCATCAGGTTTGATTTGGAAACTCAACGCGTCGCGGTCGTAGTGGTGTGGCAGCAGGACCGCCAATTCCGGCGGCGCATATTCGATTTGACGTGCGTTCTTGTTGACAACCAGTGGAAGACAATTCGAAGCGATCACGATGTCATCGTGCTTAAATGATTCGAGCAAACGTGTCCGCATTTCGCCGCCTGGAATGATTGAGATGTAGCCCCGGTGCGTCCAGCGATTCCCAAGAGGATGATAGCGGAATACATCGACACCATTGAGCGTTGGCTCGAATGGCGCATCGTTTCCCAGCCACCTCTGATTGCGGTCCTGCTCGACAAGACCAAAACGCAGCGAGAGTTCTTCTGCCTGCTCCTGGGCTTCAGCCGAATCAAAGTGCGCTGTGATGATGTGTGTTGATCTGAATTCTGCATCGGGCTGCAGGTTCGGTACAACTACAAAAGTCTCGCGTGTCGGGCGGCCGTACCGATGTTCGCTGATGTTCCATGGATAAACCGATAACGTCCCGTTCGCTTCGCGGATGTGGCACTGCTTTCCGGGAAACGGCAAATGCCTTTGGCTCACCCAATGACAGGCAACGTAGCCCTGCTGTTCGTCACTCCCCATCTCCCGTCTCCATTGTCCGACACTTTGGCTGTCGAACAATTCTACGCATGCCAACGGGAGCGGCCTGGTCTGCGAGTTGACAATCATCTGGCACATGTTCGGAGAAGCGAAATGGGATTTCTTCTTTTTGCGATGTTCTTCTTAACGTCAGGTCACATTCTGACGTTTTTCTACTGCTTGGTTCGCAATCTGCTACTTCGCTCGTTTTATTCAGTTCGCCACTCGAAAAAAGATCCTTTTGTCGCGCAAACCGAAGCCGCAATTTTCGATCTTACGAACGACCATCGGGTGAAGCACGGTTTGCCACTTGTGACACGGCATTCGAAGCTCGATGCAAGCTCGCTCTACCATGCGAAGCGAATGATTGCCACAGGTGAATTTGAGCACACGCTTTCCGATGGAGTTGATCTAGGCCAACGTGTTCAAGCGGCTTGCTACATCTTTCAGACCGTTCGAGAAAACTTGGCTTGGCATGACGACTACATCGGAGCAACGCCCAATTCGCTCGCGCGAGATATCGTCAATGGCTGGATTAATAGCCCTGGCCATCAGGCCAATCTGGTTGCGGATGACGTGACACAGATCGGTATTTCAGTTCGACGGACATTCAGCCGAGTCTACGCTGTGCAGAACTTTGGAAAGCCGATGGTCTCGATACCAGCGTTGCTAAGACCTGCGAAAAGAACCTCTTTCGCGAAGCAAACGTCGAGCAGCAAAAGACCAGGACGTTTTGTTTGAAGGACCGACTGAACAGTCGGACAAATGTCGTTCACGAAAAATTGGAGCTCTGCTCCCGTGCCGTAAAGGCTTCCCTGCTGCAGTCGACATGGACGCCTTCCCATCTTCCGCACTTCGTTTGTGCAGACAGGCCCCTTCCTAATCGATGGCCTTGACTCCACTCCCCCGACAGCCTGCGGCGATGCGTTTCGCTGCCCAGCTCTCCGATAGAGCGATGGGCTCTTGGATAAACAATCAACAAGGGAGAGTCAGCAATGACAACGAAGATTAGTGAACGAACTCGTCGAGACATCTACAAAGAAATCACGGACAGGATCATCGAGCAACTTGAGCAAGGAGTTGCTCCGTGGCACAAACCGTGGGTTGGTGAACATTCGGATGGGCCAATTACACGTCCATTGCGACACAACGGCGAGCCCTACCAGGGGATCAATGTACTTTCTCTGTGGCTGTCTGCCGACGAGAAGGGCTACGAGTCGCCTTACTGGTTTACCTTCCGTCAAGCCAAAGCACTGGGAGCGTCTGTTCGCAAAGGCGAGCGGGGCACGATCGTTGTTTATGCGTCAAGCTTCGAAAAAACGGAAGCCAACGACAAAGGCGAGGAAGTCGAACGAAAGATCCCGTTCCTCAAACACTATTCGGTGTTCGCTGCCCAGCAGATCGACGGCTTGCCAAAACACTTCTACGCACAGGAGCAAGTTTCAACGACAACTATCGAGCGAATCGAAAACGCGGATCGTTATTTTCGTCGAACGGGCGCCGACATTCGTGAAGGAGGAACGAAGGCTTTCTATTCAGTTGAACGCGATTTCATTCAAATCCCGGATCTTCAGCGATTTCGAAACGCGGAAACTCACGCGGCAACCGTTTGTCATGAGCTACTTCATTGGTCGAGGCATCCAAGTCGCTTGGATCGCGATCTTGGTCGGAAGCGATGGGGCGATTCAGGCTATGCGATGGAGGAATTGGTCGCCGAGATGGGAGCTGCCTATCTGTGTGCTGACCTGAAAATCACGCCCAACGTTGACTCTGATCACGCTTCGTACATTTCCAGCTGGATTAAGGTCCTCAAAGACGATAAGCGAGCCATCTTTACCGCCGCGTCCCACGCCAGCAAAGCCGTAACCTATTTACACAGCCTCGGGCGCGAACGCAGCGTGACTGATAGTCAGGCAACGATTGACTTGACGTCACCGGCACAACGTCGCTCGCAACTAGCTAACTGAAACCTCATTTGAGCCAGAAACGAGGTAGTCATGTTGGGATTGCTTAATAGAACGGTCCGATCCATTTGTTCGAAGGAGCCAGAAATCACGTCGATTGAGCCACGGGAAGTAATCGTGCCAATCAACGACTCGCGGCTCGTCGATGTAAAGATCTCGGGAAAACGTTTTACACCGAAAACTCGCGTAGACGTGATCGGTAACGCTTTCGTGGAATCAAGCAGCCATATTTCAGTTTCGGAGCTTCGTGCCAAGGTTCGACTTTACGGAGCTCAAGACATGGAACCAATCGAGCTGATCGTCGTTTTCAATGTGCCGCCTGGCGCGAGCGTCGCGACGGCAAGCATGGTTCCGATTACTGTAATACCTGGGCCCCCGATCGACATCGAGGATGAGATTCCGTTCTAAGGGTAGTACGTACGCTGAGTTCACCGGTGGGCAGCGCCGGTGAACTTGACGTACGGATTCCAGCTATTCGGCAACTTGACCTTCTTCGCTTCTTGCGACCATGCGGATTTCAAGGCGCTGATCAAGGGCAGTTGCAATTCGCCGAAGCATGGAAAGAGAGTGGCCGTCATATTCAGCGTCTTCAAGTTGAGAAATGACGCTTTGAGTTGTTCCCACAGCATCGGCAAGCTGCTGTTGCGTTAGCCCAGCTTGAGTTCTGGCATCGTGAAGGATTTGGGAAACGCGATAGTCTTCAGAGATTTGTCGCATCTCCGAATCCGTGTCTGGATTGATGCCACTTTGCCGCTTCAGTATTTCGCTTGCTTGTGATATTTCAGCCATCGTTTCAACTTCTCAATGTAAAGCGATATTTCTTGGGATCGCTTTTGTACTTTGCAATCCGAGCAATCGCTTTTTCAATTTCAGCGGCTGGAACCTGCTTCTCTTTGGTAAGACCAGCAGCAAGGAGGCCTACGTTTTCGCCCACGAATCCGTAAAGGATGCGGTAGTTCACGTTGCCCACTTTAGTTCTCAGCTCATAAACTCCGTCTCGAAGATAGTCTGCTCTTGGCCTCCGCAGTTCATGTCCGAACTCCTCAAGAAGCCGAATCAGGCCAAAGCATTTTTTGAATGCTCGTTCTTTCCGTTCGCGGAAGCTGTTTAGCCAGTCCAGCACAGGAACGCTCTTGTCGTCGTCCTGAAAAAAGAAAACTTCCGTTTGCGGCACTTCATCCTCCGTTATCGTAATATTACGATAATCCGGTGCAGCTTGTCAAGGATTTTTAATCTGTGTAATAATGTACCTTATTACCTATAAACCAGCCGAAAATGGCCCTTTTTCGTGCTGAAACGGGGCTCTGGATGGCTGATCTTTCTTTGTAATAAGAATTGGTTGGCGCCGACTCTGGCAAATTCGACACGCTTGGCGAATTTGCGCTTCTAAATGCTCAAGGTGAATGCCTTCTGCGAGCTTTCGACGTGCCGCGACTTGGGTTTCGAATGATTCCAAACGACTGCACGATTTGGCGACGCCATGGATTGGACAAACATGATGGACCTTTTACGAATACCTGCTGCCGACGAGCTGATTCCAGTGGAAAACCGAAACAGCCTCGCGGCATGGCTGTCGCTCTACATGAAAATCGATGGCAGCGCCGGTGCCGAGCAGAGCCGAATTGCGAAGACGCAAGATCTACAACGCTTCCTCGACTATTTTACTATTGTCATTGGCTCGGACGACGTCGCTCTTTGGACGCGCAGCATCAGCGAAGGATTTCAGAAGCATCTCAGAAAAGAAAAGTCGGCGCGGACCAAAAGGAGACTCGCGCCGTCAACCATCAATCGCGTTTTCGCCACACTGCGGACGGCGGCAAAGTGGATTCACAGTCATCACCCCTTCCCTGCCGGAAATCCGATGGACAGGATTGCTGACCTCAACATGCCAGAGCCAACCTGGCAGGGGCTTACTGCTCTGCAGATGG
>JAGQPC010000361.1 GCA_020426925.1 Planctomycetales bacterium
GACCATCGCAAGCTGACCGTTCGGCACAACGGAATCGATCGGCGTCTGACGGATGTGCACGGTCACGTAATCAGCGAGATCCTGGCTTAGTCGGCGGATGCGCGGTGCGGACGTCGCTCAACTATTCGCCTGATGACTCACCGGCTCCCGCGCGAACTCGTTCGCACGTAGCCATCAACTCTTCAATAGCTTGCTCCGCGTTCTCGCCGTTGTTGATTAGCACTTGCTCAGTGGCTGCCGCGGCCTGTGTCAGCGTAGGGAATCCATAACTTCCCGCTGCCCCTTTTAGCTGGTGAATGAGTCGAATGAGTCGGTCTCGTTCGTTGGCGACATATGCTTCGCGTATTTGCGTCATCCGGTCAGGCATCTCATCGACATACATTGTCACAAGATCACCAAGTTCCGGATCGGTGGCTAACGTCGAAAAAATGAATTGGGCCGAGCAAGTCATTGACAGCTCCAGTAGTGGGTTGTTTTTTTCAAGTGCAGTATCGTGGTTCGGTTTGCCCACCCTATAGGTTAGGTCATCAGCAACGCCTGGGGAGCAAGTTTTGTTTCTCGAAGCACGGAGTCGCGTAGACGTTTCGATACGTCAACAAATTTTGGGAGGCAACGTTCAAATGCTTCGATGATCACCGGATCAAAGTGTTTTCCACGCTGCGCCAGGATAAGTTCTCGCGCTCGGTGTACTGGATACGCCGGTTTGTAAGGCCGTTCGGTTGTCAGCGCGTCATAGACGTCCGCAAGCGCGACGATCCTTGCCGACAAGGGAATCTCAGTGCCAGCCAATCCCTCCGCGTATCCCGTTCCGTCAAATCGCTCGTGATGGTAGCGTGCAATTTCGGCAGCCATCTTCATGAAGCCACCGTACTCTGACGAGCCAATTGCTTCGTCCAACAAGTCGCCGCCTATCGTCACATGTGTCTGCATGGTTTCGAACTCTTCTCGCGATAGCTTCGTTGGCTTGCGAAGAATTGAATCCGAGATGGCAACTTTACCAATGTCGTGCAGCGGCGTTGACCGTCGCAGATCATCTAGGAATGCGTCATCGATTTGGTACGCGTATTCACTGTTCACGGCGAGTTCTTTTGCAAGAATCCCAGCATACGTCTGGACACGCATGACATGGTTGCCGGTGTCATCGTCACGCCGTTCAACCAACCGGGCCAGTGTGAAAAGTGCCAGCTCTTGCATCGCGATCGTTTCTCGCATGCGGGCGGACACGATGTCGCGAACTCTCGAACTTTGATTGGAAATCGCTTCCCGAGCTTCGTTGGCAACGCGCGTCGCTTGCCTCAAGCGGAAATGAACGTGAACGCGCGAGATTATCTCCGGGATATTGAAAGGCTTGACGAGATAATCGTCGGCCCCGCATTCAAAAGCTAATTGCTGCTCTCGCTCGGACGACCGGGCAGAAACAATGATAATGTTCGCAGCGTCTTCGCGTGCTTTGAGTCGTTTACACGTTTCGTATCCGTTGATTCCGGGCAATCCCAGATTCAACAGAATCACATCCGGCTTCTGATCGACGCTCATTTCGATCGCTTGTTCACCAGAAGAGACACTCGCGATTTCCAGATCCGGTTCCTTGGCGAACACGCGAGCCAAGAGTCGGCGAATGTCAGAGTCATCGTCGACGATCATCAGCCGTCTAAACTGTGGCTGCTCTGCCAAGTTAAGACAATCGTCAAGCGCCTGAGTGGCAGATGATGCTCGCAAGTGACTGCCCGTGCCTGATTTCAAGATCTGCGATGGCCCTTTGGACTTCATAAACCAACGTCGGCTGAGCGAAAACGGATTTCTGGCGATATATCGTGCAATGAAGATTAGGTCAGACATTTGCAATCCGCAAACTGACCGTTCCGGTCACAGCGATGATCCATTGATAATTCGGATCATTCCCGATTGTTGGCACCAGAGTCCAGAAAGCTCGATCCCTACGTTAAGTACAAACCGAACAATTGCTGCACAGCAGGCCGCATTTTTGAGATTATCCAACAACACGCTGTCCAGTGATGAAGAAAAATCACGCGAGTGCTGTGCGGATAAAACCTTTTGCTCGCTCGATTGCTGTCGGTACCTCGGCCGGTTTCTTGCCGCCGGCCTGAGCCATGTCCGGTTTTCCACCGCCACCTCCGCCAACGATCGGTGCGATTTCTTTCACCCAATCACCAGCGCGGACACCTCGCTCGACCAACTCGTTGCTGACTCCGGCCACCATGACGACCTTCGAGTCACCGTCAGCCGCGATCAAGAACACCGCAGCCGGACTTGCCTGCTTACGAACTTGGTCGATCAGCTGACGCATGACGTTCGAGTTGGGAACTTCAAGCTGAGCAACAATGACTTTGACGTCGCCTATCGTTTCAGCAGACTCAATCAGTTCTGCTGCCGACGTGCCTTTTTGCTGACTCAATTCATCGGCTTGCTTAGCCAGTTTTTGCAATTCTGCGACTAAACTTGCGACACGTTGCGACACGTCCTGAAATCCAACGTTTAATGCTCGCGCGGTGTCTCGCAGAGCGGTTTTCATTCGCGATTCCGTCAAGTCATCGGTACCGGTTGACCACGTCGGCAAAGACGTATCCGCATTTTTCACGGAACCCGCCGAGACTTGCTTTTTGAGTTCACGAATCTGGTCGAGCAGTTTCGCAACCGCCGCTGGCGTCTCTGAAAGCGGACAACCGAGCAACTTCGCAGCTTGTTGGAGCGAGCTCTGCACGTTCGCCATGTGCTCTTTGGCTTTTTGACCGGTTAAAGCAACGACCCTGCGAATTCCGGCAGCGACACCTTCTTCGCTGACAATTTCGAATCCCTGCACTTCGTCTGTTGACGACAAGTGCGTGCCGCCACAAAGCTCCTTGCTGAAGTCACCCATCGAAACCATGCGGACCGGATCGGGATACTTCTCCCCAAACAGCATCATTGCACCCGCAGCGCGAGCTTCCGCGAGCGGAATAATCTCAGCCTTCACAGCAGCCGCCGAAGCAACGCGTTCGCGCACATCCAGCTCGATCGCGTCGAGCTGTTCCGGAGAAACCGGCTCCAGATTCGTGAAATCAAATCGCAGCCAATCATCGTCGACCTTCGAACCTTGTTGCTGAGCGTGACTGCCAACATGCTTTTGCAGTGCATAGTGCAGAATGTGCGTCGCCGAGTGTGCTCGCCGAATCGCATCTCGTCGACTCGAGTCAACCGTCGCGGTCACAGAGTCACCGACGTTCAACGTCCCGGAATTGAGCGTGCACGAGTGGACGAAAAGGCCTCCGTCTTTTTGCACGTCATTTACACAGAGATTCGCCGTGTCGGAAGTGATCGTACCCGCGTCGCCAACTTGCCCTCCGGACTCTCCGTAAAACGACGTACGATCAAGGACGACCAGAACCTGCTCACCGACCGAATCAATCGAATCAACGTTGTTATCACCCGCGATCAAACCCTTCACTTCAGCTGTACATTCGGTCGTATCGTACCCGAGGAATTCGCATTCTTTGAAAGTTCGTTTGATGACTTCGATCGGCGAACCATCATCGCCCATAACCCCCGAACCGATCGTCCCAGAAATGATTCCGTGACGTTCCATCGCTTCGCGATAGCCATCCCAATCAAAACCAAACCCTCGTTCTTCCGCAATCGTTTCAAACATTTCAGCCGGAAAACCATCGGTTGTATAAAGATCTGCTGCCTCAGCACCGCTTACAAGTTTCTGGCCTTCCGCGTCCATCGCCGAAAAAATTCGTTCGATCTTTTGCAGGCCATTGTCGAGCCTGGCAAGAAACGCTTCTTCCTCTTGCCTCATCACCTTGGCGACTCGATCGGTTGTTTCGGTCAGCTCTGGATACGTGCTTTTCATCACCTCAACGACAGCCGGAACTATCTCGCCAAGAAACGGATCTCGACGCCCCATCTGATGGCCATCAAGCACGGCTCGACGCAGCAAACGGCGAATGACATATTTTTCTTTGTTCGCGCCTGGATAGACATTTTCGTGAATCGCAAAGGTGCATGCTCGAACATGATCCGTGATCCGTCGTAGCCGACGACCGTTTTCAGAATCGGGAACGTATTCGACCGCGCACACTTCGGCAGCAGCTTTCACGATCGGCAACAGCGAGTCGATGTGATAATTCGTTTCGACACCTTGTAAGACGGCAGCGGTTCGCTCGAGCCCCATTCCCGTGTCGATGTTTTTACTCGGCAACGGTTCAAGATTATTCGGCGGGTCGCCAACTCGATTGAATTGAGTGAACACAAGATTCCAGATTTCGACTTCGCCACCGCCATCAGTCTTAAAGTAAATTTCGCTGCACGGACCGCAAACTCCATCTGGACCTTCGCTAGGAGCACTCGCCGGCCAAAAGTTTTCGTCTTCGTCCATGCGAGCAATGCGGGCGTGCGGCAATCCGACGGTCTCATGCCAAATCGTTGCAGCCTCGTCGTCATCCTTGTAGACCGTGACCGTCAGGCGATCGGGATCGATTCCTAGCCATTTCTTATCGGTCAGAAACTCCCACGCCCACTGGATCGCGTCGTGCTTGAAGTAATCGCCAAAGCTGAA
>JAGQPC010000362.1 GCA_020426925.1 Planctomycetales bacterium
GAGCCCCCGGAATTCGATGCTGGGGACTCGCTTCGCTCGACCGCCAGCCACCCATAGGCGCCACGTGAATCCTAGAGTTCTCAGTTCTCTGGGAAAAGCATGCCTGAGATTGGTGGATACTTATTCGCTCACGCCTTCACCTAAATCACGTGATTGTTCTATTTTGCAATACAGACACTGACGAACACAACCGAGCGCCCCGGCGAAACCGACGATGGGCGATTTGATCGCCAGCGATGGGACAATTAGCGGCGAGCGACACGAATCGCTCGTTGCAGTTTAGGTCGTCTCTGGTACGATGGTGGCTCGCGAGTCGGTTGTGACTTGCGACTGATTTTGAAACACCATAAATCGACTGTCGGATTTGACGGCTGGGTGTGACAAAGTGCTTACGAATTGCGTCTGATTTGCTATCTATAATCGAATGTTTGTCCTGTTAACGATTCTCCTGTTCGCTTGTGCTCTCCCGCTGATGACCGCAGTCGCGCATCAGTCGGCGTTGATGCGTGCGTGCGCGATACCACACGGGATGCGATTGTTCGGACCGCTCGAAAATCGATTGCTGAAGCAGACTCTGCCTGTGCAGATTTACTGTTTAAATCTTTCATTCGGCCACTTTAGGAGCTTGGTGCTGCGCGGCCCTGAGCTTCCCGATCGCCACTGTTGGCAACGTGGCCGTAATTCGTAGCTCTTCGCTCACAATCTGGGACGCTCGCGGCAAACGCTGAACTCGAGCGTGTCGTCCTCCGCATTCGGTCGCTTATGGTCTTGCGATACGAAAGGAGAAACCCGTGTCTGACGCACTCAAGATTGTGATCAGCTCGGTCATCGGTGCAGCTTTATCATTCATGGCGGTCAAGCTGCTAGATCGTCTTCGTCGGCGCGACGCCGAGTCAGAAGCCGGGATGATTCTGCAAAAGGCGAAAAACGACGCCGCGAATTTGACGAAAGAGGCTCAGCTGAAAGCTAAAGAGGAGGCGATTCAGCAGAAGGCCGAAAACGATAAAGAACTGAATAAAGTTCGCGACCAGCTGCGTGAACGTGAACGATTGCTCGACAAACGTCAAGAAACAATCGAGCAACAAAGTGACGATTTGCGAAAACAGGAACGAATCGTCGAAGGCACTCAGCGTCGTCTGACCGAGAAAATCGCGGACACCGAAAAGCGAAACGAGGAACTCAACAAATTGCTCGACATGCAGCGTCAAACGCTCCACGATCTTAGCAGTCTAAATCGCGAAGAAGCGACGCAACGGTTGCTCGAAATGCTCGATCGAGACCTGCAGCACGAAGCCGGCGCTCTAGTGCTGAAGCACAAGAAAAAAGTCGAAGAAACCTGCCAACAACATGCTCGCGAAATGTTGATCACGACGCTGCAACGTTATGCTGCCGCGCATACTGCGGAGTCGACGACTAGCAGCGTTGACATTCCCAACGACGAAATGAAGGGACGGATTATCGGGCGCGAAGGGCGCAACATTCGCTCGTTCGAAAAAGAAACTGGAGTCGACGTCATCATCGACGATACACCGGGCGTTGTCATCGTCAGTGCGTTTGATCCGGTTCGCCGCGAAGTAGCTCGTCAGTCGTTGAACAAGCTCATCGCTGATGGCCGCATTCACCCGTCACGCATCGAAGAAGTCGTCGCCGAAACGAACGGCGAAATCGAAGCGTACGTTCAAAAGCAAGGCGAAGAAGCGGCTCACGAAGTTGACGTGCCAGGCCTTCACCCGCGTGTAATCGAGTTGCTGGGACGCCTTAGTTTTCGAACCAGCTATAGCCAAAACGTGCTCCGCCATTCAATCGAAGTAGCGTTCGTAACTGGCATGCTCGCCGAGCTCATTGGTTTGGACGGAGCACTCGGCCGCCGATGCGGACTCCTTCACGACATCGGCAAAGCAGCCGACCACGACATGGAAGGAGGCCACCCGAAAATCGGTGCCGATTTACTCAAGCGACATGGCGAAGGAGCAGAAGTCGTTCACGCTGCGTTAGGCCACCATGACGAAATCGTTGTGGCTCATCCATACACGGTCCTCGTCGCAACCGCGGACGCATGCAGCGCTTCTCGCCCTGGTGCACGCCGTGAAACGCTGGAACGATACATCAATCGAATGGAAGAACTCGAATCGATCGCGAAAGGCTTCAAAGGTGTGCAACAAGCGTTCGCCATTCAAGCGGGCCGTGAATTGCGAGTCATCGTTAATGCTCGCGATGTCGACGATCAATCGGCCGCAAAGATTGCTCGCGATGTTGCCAAGGCGTTCGAACAGCAGCTAACGTATCCCGGCGAGATTAAAGTAACCGTAGTTCGTGAGTCTCGCTTTACGGAGCTGGCAAAGTAGAACCAGGAGCGACGCTTGCCCTGATTGGCATTACTTGAAGCGAGACCAATTGTGCGAATCTTGCATGTCGGCGACATCGTTGGAAAACCTGGGCGAGACATTGTGTCGCGCGCGGTTCCGGTGTTGCGAGAACGCGAACAACTCGACTTCGTTTCCGCTAACGGAGAAAACGCGGCGGGCGGGTCAGGAATCAATTCGGAGCTGTATAACGAAATCCTGAAGTCCGGCGTAGACTGCATCACACCTGGCGATCACATTTATCGGCGGCGTGAAATTTTCTCCATCTTGCAGTCGCAGGATCGGATCACGAAACCGGCTAACTATCCTGCGGACGCGCCGGGAAAATCGTGGACCGTGCTGGAAGCCCAAAACGGCGTGTCGATTGCCGTGTTTGGTTTACTCGGCCGAGTTTTCATGAAGCCTGTCGACTGTCCGTTTGCCGCAGCCGATCGAGTTCTTGCCGAACTTCCCGACGACGTAAAAGTCATTCTTGTCGACTTTCACGCCGAAGCTACCAGTGACATGCAGCTGATGGGACGCTACCTCGATGGGCGAGTCAGCGCCGTTCTGGGAACGCACACGCACGTTCCTACTGCCGACGAATGCATACTTCCAAACGGCACGGCTTTCCAATGCGACGTCGGCATGACCGGTCCGCACGATAGCATTCTCGGTCGACGAGTTGATCGAGTACTCGAAACTACCGTTAGCTTTCGTCCAACCTATTTCGATGTCGCGAGTCGCGATGTGCGATTAAATGGAACGATTGTTGAAGTCGATGATGCAACCGGTAAAGCTACATCAATCAAACGCCTCGTCGTGAAAGCTGCCGACCTGCAATGACAGCCCAGAAGTCATTGCAGTTCCGAACTAGCATATCGCCGCTCCATTGACTCGCTGCAAACTTTTGTCAAGTCTATTCTAAAAGATGCCAACTCAAAAATCGGCGATAGTTTCAACCCGGATTAAAATCGCAAACCAAATACGGATGCGACACAAAATGGTTTGCTCGACAATGTATTTTACGAGAATTCTTTTTCAGGCGAACGCAAACCAAACTTCATTTGCAACGAATCGCGTCCCCGACATTGACACTCGTTTTCTGCTCCGTTAGAGTCCACGCCACATTCAGTCGAATGCAATCGTCGCATCTAGTAATTACTCTTCCAAGTCAATCGAGATTTCGATGGGGTCCGGAAATCCCGCTCCCTTGCCCAACCAGAAATCAACGACATGAATCGAATACAGCTTTGCGGCACCCTGTCCGCGATAAGTCATACCCACTCGCAAATCACAACACGCCATTCACTCCTGGAAACAACGGTTCGCGAAGTCGAGCACAGCGTTTTTGTTCCGCTCCACTACGAATCCAATTACAGCTATCCGCTGCTCGTTTGGCTGCACGGCCCCGGTGACGACCAAAGGCAGCTAAAGCAGATCATGCCGCTGATCAGCATGCGGAATTATGTTGGCGTTGCTCCGTGTGGAACCATTTTAGAAGGCGCCGAACGCACCAGCCCAAACTATGCAGGCTACACCTGGCAGCAGGAATCACATGACATCGCCGAGTGTGACGAGCGAGTGACTCGGTGCATCGATCTTGTATCGTCACGATTTAATATCAAGCAGTCGCGAATCTTCATAGGTGGCTATGATTCGGGTGGAACGATGGCGTTGAGGATCGCCATGATGCGTCCTGAATTGTTTTCAGGCGTCGCGTCGATTGGCGGATGCTTTCCGAAGGGATTGAATCCACTGACACGTATCGGTTCGGTCCGGCGACTACCCATCATGATGATGCACGGACGTGACAGCTCGGAATACACCGCTGCCGACGCATGTCGAGACTTGCGGCTCATTCACGTGGCCGGAATGTCTGTCGCGGTCCGCCAGTATCCCTGCCAGCAAGAAGTTACGACTGTGATGCTCGAAGACCTGAACCGCTGGATGATGAGCATTGTTTCCGGCGAGCAACCAGCAAGCTCAAGCGATTGGTCCACTCCGAACGATCACTTCAACAATTAGTTCGCGGGTAATTCGCCCTCCCGAGGGAAGGTCGACGCCTAGGAATGCGCCTTCGTCGAGGACTGTGAACAAGCGTCCTCCGAATCGCAGTTTGCGAATAAACGCAGGCCCTCTCCGCCGCTGCGCGGCGACTCTCCCAAAGGGAGAGTGAA
>JAGQPC010000363.1 GCA_020426925.1 Planctomycetales bacterium
TGAAGAGGCCGCAGCCAGCTAGTGTCTAGCGCCGGTCGACTTGAATAGGGAGATCGCAATGGCGAGCTACAACAGAGTTGTGCTTGTAGGCAACTTGACACGCGACATCGAGCTTAAGTACACCCCAAGTGGGCTCGCGGTGACCGATATCGGTTTAGCGGTCAACGACCGAAAAAAAACGCAAACTGGAGAATGGGTCGACGAGACGACTTTTGTTGACATCACGCTGTGGGGCCGACAAGCTGAGGTCGCCGGCGAGTATCTCAGCAAAGGCTCATCAGTTTTGATCGAAGGTCGGCTCAAGCTTGACACTTGGGAAACTGATGGCCAGAAGCGATCAAAACTTCGCGTCGTTGGCGAAAGAATGCAGATGCTTGGTGGCCGCAGCGGAGGCGGTGGAGGCGGACCTCACAACAGGTCGCAATCACAAGATAACGAATACAGTCAGGCTGCCGGACCAGGCAGTTCATCCCAACACGATGAACCTTCTGACAGTGACATACCCTTTTAGTTTTGAACGAAGCCGAGCGAATTTCGCTAGGAGAGTGAGCTTTTAACGATGACTACGAAAACCAAACTCAGAAAGCAACTTCGTCGCCCTAAGCGCCTGCCCAAAGGCCCTAACGGCGGTGTGCAGTTGCTGTTGATTCAGTCTGTCGATCACCTCGGCAACCAAGGCGAAGTTGTAGAAGTTCGTGCCGGTTACGCGAACAACTACCTACTTCCACAAGGTCTGGCGACGATCGCAACCGACCATCATCGTCGCATGGTCGACAAACATAAAGCAAAATTGGAAGCGATCGAAAAGGCACGGCTTGCCGGCATTCGAAAACTTGCCGAACAAATCGGGAAGCAAAGCGTCACGATCGAAGCCAATGCCAACGACGAAGGCCACCTGTACGGAAGTGTCGGTGCGGCCGAGATCGTTGCTGGGCTCAAGTCGCAAGATATCACGATTACGAATGATCAAGTCAAACTGGAAGGTCCGCTTAAGGAACTTGGTTTGTACACGGTTAACGTGCAACTGCATCCGTCCGTTTCAACCGAACTGAAAGTGTGGGTCGTGCCTGCAGTTGGCGACGACGATAAATAGCATTCGTACTTTGTGCGACGAATTCACGCGGTCCAACTGGGCCGCGTTTTTTTGTGGCTATTGTGTTTTTTATGCGGTATTTGCACGACGGACGCGCTTCTAGTCCGTCGTACGAGTAAGAACTTAACTTCCGCTCTGTTCAGGCGGTGGAATTGAGTGAATTAATCTGAGTGAACGATGGACCTGGGACTTAAAGGCAAAGTGGCTCTGGTCACCGGCGGAGCCAAAGGGATCGGGCAAGCGATCTGCGAATCGCTCGCTCGCGAATCGGCGATTGTCTCCATCGTCGATCGAGATGTCGACGCGGGAGCTCTGCTGGCGAGCAAGCTTGCGAACCAAGGCGTGCAGGCTATTTTCGTAGAAACAGATCTGTGCGTTGCGGACTCATGCAAAGCGGCCGTCGATTTCACGATCGAACAGTTCGGAAGAATCGATGTCGTGGTCAACAACGCCGGAGTGAACGATGGAGTCGGCTTGGACGCTGATCTCGACGACTTTTCGAAGAGCTTACAGAAGAATCTCGATCACTACTTCTTAATGGTCAAGTTTGCGCGGCCGCAACTCGTGAAGAACGCCGGAGCGATTGTAAACATCGGTTCGAAAGTCAGCGTCACTGGTCAGGGTGGAACGTCCGGATACGCGGCTGCAAAGGGTGCAGTCAACGCGCTGACTCGAGAATGGGCGGTCGACTTGGCGCCACACGGAGTGCGAGTCAACGCTGTATTGCCAGCCGAAGCGTGGACACCGATGTACGATGCTTGGCTCAAGTCGCTCGAAAATCCGTCCGAGTCGAAAGCGTTCATCGAAAAGCGAATTCCACTCGGTCATCGATTTACAACTTGTGAAGAACTCGCCGACATGGTGGTGTTCCTCGCGTCGCCTCGCTCCAGTCACACAACTGGGCAGATCATTCACGTCGACGGCGGTTACACTCATTTCGACCGACGAGTGTCTTGCGAATAACGAACGCTACGATGCAGCGAACAGCAGTACCACCAACTGTGCTACGATGCAGTTCGGCCAAAACTGACTCTTGCGGAAAAGTTGAAATGAACCAACGAAACTTCGCCCAGCATTGCGTTCTGATAGTTTTTTGCGTTTTAGGTTTGCAGTCGTCGGCTGTTGCTCAACATTTGCTTCTGGAAGCGGAGAGCTTTGAGTCGCACGGTGGTTGGCAGCTCGATACGCAGTTCATTGACGCGATGGGGTCGCCGTACTTGTTGGCTCATGGGCTAGGGCAGCCAGTCGATGATGCCTCCGCAACGGTGACGTTTCCCGAGCCTGGTGAATATCGAGTATTCGTGCGGACGAAAGATTGGGTCGCGAGATGGAACGCGCTGGGCCAACCAGGGCGATTTCAGGTTTTTGTGAACGACCAGCCTTTGCAAGAAACGTTCGGTACGACCGGAGTAGAATGGTTTTGGCAAGACGGTGGAACCGTGAACATTGAAAACAAACAGGCCAAAATCACACTACGAGACCTCACAGGGTTTGATGGCCGATGTGACGCGATCTATTTCACCAAAGAAGGCAAATCGCCACCGAATTCGTCGGACGTTTTGCCAGTCTGGCGACGGGCAGAACTTGGTCTGGAAGAGCAGCCAACATTGAAATCAGGCTATGACCTTGTCGTCGTTGGAGGTGGCTACGCGGGCATGGCGTCTGCGTTGTCGGCTGCTCGATTGGGTTGCAAAGTCGCGCTGATTCAGAATCGAGCAGTGCTTGGTGGGAACGGCTCTAGCGAAGTTCGCGTCTGGTCGATGGGGCTCATCCGTCGAGGCAAGTACCCGCGAATCGGCGAAATCGTGGAAGAGTTCTGCGATCACGCGACGAAGTCGCCTGGCACCTTTGAAGAATTCGAAGACGACAAAAAGGAACAGATCGTCCGAGCTGAAAAGAACATCGACTTGTTCCTGAATCATCATGCCTACAAAGTTGAATCGGACGGCAAACAAATTCGTGCAGTGTATACCTTCGACACGCGAACCAGTGAGCAGAAACGGTTTGTCGGCAAACTATACGCCGATTGCACCGGCCACGGAACGATCGGTCATCTGGCCAAGGCCGATTCGGAGATGACTGCCGAAGGTCGGATGGGCATGAGCAACATGTGGGCGTGGGGCGAAGGTGATCAAGAAGTTTCGTTTCCGGAAACGCCGTGGGCGCTCGATTTGGAAATGAAGGATTTTCCGTATCCTCGCGACCATCATGGGCAGTGGTTTTGGGAAAGCGGTTTCGACAAAGATCCAATTGGTGGCGCGGAAGCGATCCGCGATTGGAATCTGCGAGCCGTCTTCGGAGCCTTTAACGCCATGAAGAATCGCGACGGGGCCGACAAACACAAGACAGCGTTTCTAACGTGGGTCGCGTTTATCGGAGGACCTCGCGAGTCTCGTCGATTAATGGGCGACGTCGTGCTCACTCAAGACGACATCGTTACAAAGCGAGAATTTCGGGACGGATGTGTTCCGAGTACCTGGTCCATCGACTTGCACTATCCCAAGAAGCAGTACGCGGAAAAGTACCCAGACAATCCATTCATTTCGATCGCCGTCCATGACCGTCGCATCGACCGCAACTACGGCTACCCCGTTCCTTATCGGTGCTTCTACTCTCGCAATATCGAAAACTTGTTTATGGCGGGCCGTTGCATCAGCGTGACACATCAAGCGCTCGGCACGACGCGCGTGATGAAGACGTGCGGCATGATGGGCGAAGTGGTTGGCAAAGCCGCCAGTGTTTGCGTTTCGCGCGACTGTTTGCCACGAGCCGTCTACGAAAATCATTGGGACGACATGGCGACGCTGCTGACGCTTCCGGGCAAAGCTCGCGCCGAATCAATCGACGCACAAATTGTCATCCCGGACGATGCGCTGCCCCTTGCCGGTCCGCACGGACCGATGACAGGGCTCGATCCACAGAAACTTGGCGGCGTCGTTGTCGATGATGTCGCTGCGGAAAAAACGGGCGAATGGAAACGGGGTACAGGTTTGGAAGGCTACGTCGGCTACGGCTACATGTATGCCGACGCAGACTCAAATGCCACGGCGAGATTCACAATCAAGGTTCCGCAGACGGCGACGTATGATATTCGCCTTGCGTTTCAGCCGCACGAAAACCGAGGTTCTCAAGTGCCAGTGACTGTCACCACAGAAGACGGTGAATCGCAATTGACGATTAACATGAAGGACATCCCGCCGCTCGACAACGGCATGGTTTCGCTGGGGAAGCGCGACTTGCAGGAAGGGCAGCAGATTTCAATCACCGTGGGCACTGCTGGTGCTCGAGGAATTGTTCACGCGGACGCTGTTCAAATCGTTCGAGTTGATGAGCCCAAATAGTCACAGTCGACGACGCAAAAGAACGACGCTGCACCTGTTGCGTGTGCTGATGTTCGTCTTCGTGATCGTGTTAATCCGAAGCCATCATCTAAATTGCAAACGTCCGGTAGAGGAAGTGTCAGTCGAGGTCGATCGCTTGCGCGAGTATTTTCCGCGTGCTGCATCTCTTGGAGACTCCAAATCCGCACGAGGTCGCCAAGTGCTCAGCGATGGAAACGAATCGCTCGGCTACATACTGCAAACGTCGCCAGCGAGCGATTCGCTCATTGGCTTTTGCGGTCCAACGAATGCTCTGATCGCGTTTTCATCCGAAGATCAGATTATCGCGATCGACATACTTGCCAGCGGCGATACGGACGAACACGTCGAGCAAGTTATGCACGATCCGGAATTTCGGAAGGCGTTTATCGGTGCAACGTGGGGCGAAGAGGAATCGCTCCGAAATGTCGATGCTGTGTCGGGCGCAACGCTGACAAGTCGCACCATCCAACAAGGCGTCATCGCGCGAATCAGCGGAACTCAGCCGTCGCTGAAATTCCCAGATCCAATCGATGTCGCCAGCGTCACTCGAGTTTTCCCGAATGCGGCGTCAGTCGTTCGCGACAACTTGCTACTAGGCGTTTGGCAAGTTTTTGACTCAGCCAAATCGCAAATCGGCGTGATCATTCGGACTTCGTCTGTCGCGGAAAATATCATTGGATACCAAGGCCCAACCGATACGTTGATCGGAATTGATCGCGAAGGAAAGATCGCCGGAATTTTCATTGGAAAGAGCTACGACAACGAACCCTATGTCGGCTACGTTCGCGACGATGAGTACTTTGCGTCACTGTTTACGAACATAGCAGCAACAGAATTCGCCGCGTCCGAATTGACCGGCAAGATTGAAGGAGTGTCCGGCGCCACGATGACCAGCGTGGCCGTTGCGGACGGCATTCTGCTGGCCACGAAGCGATACGTCGATGAACTCGCAAAGCCTGTCGATGAGACTCCGAGTTGGCCGTGGTCGCTGCGTGACGCGGGAACTGTAGCCGTGATCATGGCTGGTTGTGTGATCGGCATGACGCGACTCCGTGGAGACAAGCGATTTCGCACTGCGTTGACTGTGCTGACGATTGTCTACTTGGGGCTGATCAATGGCGATATGATTTCTCAGGCGATGCTCGTCGGCTGGGCCAAGAACTCGGTGCCATGGAAAAACGCTGGGGGCCTAGTAGCACTTTCCATTGCGGCGTTTGTTGTGCCAATTACGACTCGCAGGAACATCTATTGCACACATTTGTGCCCACACGGCGCCGCACAATCGATGCTCAAGAACCGGCTTCCGTGGAAACTGAAGCTTTCGAAAACGCTCCGGCTGAAGCTGAAGTGCATTCCGTATGTGTTGCTCGCCTGGTGCATCCTTGTCGCAATCAAGGACCTGCCATTTAGTCTTGTCGACATCGAGCCCTTCGATGCGTGGGTGATTGGCGTTGGTGGTTTCACGACCGTCGCGATCGCAGCCGTTGGCCTGATTGGATCGTTGTTCGTCCCGATGGCGTATTGCCGATTCGGTTGCCCAACGGGAACGCTGCTGAACTATCTTCGATTCAACGCCCGAAGTGACGAATGGTCGCAGCGAGACTGGTTGGCGATTGGGTTAGTGGGACTCGCGATTTTGCTTTCGATTGATGTGTAGACAATCGGCGCGGCAAGTGTTTTTGCTAACTTCGGCGCTGCGGCTGCCACTCCTGCAACATCGACCTAATGTCTAACGTTGCGACTTCGCTTTCAGCGGGTGCAGCGACACTTTAACTCCGCGTCGTCATTTGCTCGTTCGTCGCCCGGTGCCTGCACACGTCTTATGAAGGAGAACGCTTTTTATATTCGGCGAAGTCGGAGCATAGCTCTGTCAACTCGTCGAGGTTCACCCGAGTGCCAAATGCACAGCTTAGCTCAGTGAACTGCGTTGGCGTGATGAAGCGTAGGAGGAGTGGCCGCAGATCGGAAAATACCGGAAGATCTTCATAGAAATACGCCTCGACCTCGTAGCGGAAAGAATGCTGACCGCTATTAGAGAAACACCACCACGCAAAGTCAAATACCGGTTTAGCCTCCTCCGGGTTGTCGGCAATGTATTCCTTGAGCGACTGCCAAAGATCTATTTCTGACTTCGCTTCCTCGATAGTCTCTCGTAAATCCGGTAAATGGTTGAATGCTGCCTTTTTCCAAATTTCATTTTGCATGTTGGTTTCTCCCAGGCTTTCCGCGTGAGCCCAACGAAGTGATTCATACCGGAGCAGCCAGGCTACCGAATCGCGATTTCGCCACGCCGAAGAGCACTCAAGAATGCTCGATTTGTGTCGAGCAGATTTATGTTCGACATCATGTCGTCAACCGACAACCAGTGGTAGGCTTCGACCTCGGCTGGATTCGTTTTGATCTTTTGCGTTTCAATATCAACAGTCCACCAAGCCAACGCTACTCCAGAAGCCGTTTCGTTTGACCAGACGTGCTGGATCGGATTGGCGGAGACATTCAGCTCTTCGCTGAGTTCTCGCGTAATCGCGTCGCGTGGTGACTCGCTGGCCTCGATGCCTCCGCCAGGGAAGCAGAACTTCCATGGAGCGCGCACGAATCGTGAACGACGAATCACAAGGAATCGGGCGTCTTTTTGGATGACAGCAACCACTCCGTGGCGAGGCAACGCTGGGTTTCTTTCATCGTGCATTTGAAAATGTGGTGAGGTTGTATCGATTGTTGTTGGATTGCCGACAAACAACTCGTATGGGCAGGGTTGGATAAATGAAATGCCGGTACAGGTTGGCGAGAAAATGCCATCTTTGCAAGGGCTTCCATCGCACAATCATGTCGTTCGCATTGCCAGGCAAGCAAGATGCACAATAAACGCTCATTATCGGTTCTTTCGACTTTTGGGTTCGTAGCCATAATTTCGGTAATAGGCTGCGTCGATTCGCACCAAAATGCGACTGCTCCGCCAGCAACGACTCATCGGGAGCAGCCAATTCCTTCAGGCTCTGACTCGAAAACTGATCAAGCAGACGCTACTACGCTTGCGGTCGCAAGCTTCAGTTCCGACGATGCTGCGGACGTCGACAACTCAATGGCGTTTGGTGGCGAGTTTGTTGAAGAAACAGTTCAGACACATTTCGAATCTGGACAACTAAAGGAGTCGTACACGATTCGCAGGTATGGCGAAGAGACCGTCCGCCACGGGCTTTTTGAAGAGTTTCATGAGAATGGACAAGTGTTCTCAACGGGAGCGTATTCCTTTGATCGCATGGACGGTGAGTGGACATACTTCCGTCAAAATGGCGACATCGCAAAAACGGTTCAATACGATAACGGCACGCCAGAAGGCGAATGGAAGTGGTATCGGCCCGATGGTACGATCGACCGAACGACCGTTTACAAAGCCGGACGCAAAGATGGATCGCAACGCAAGTACTGGCCGGACGGCACGACGATCAAGCTGGACGAAAAGTATAAAGATGGAAAGTTGCACGGAGTGTTAGAGGGATTCAATACAGAAGGCTTGCGAGTGTTGACGTTGGAATTCTGTGATGGCCAACTGCACGGCAATGAAACTCGCTGGTTCGCCACCGGCCAAATCGCAGCAACCGGGACCTACGCGCACGGACGTCCCCACGGCTTATTCACCTATTTCGATCCAGACGGGAACAAAACAAGCGAAGTGCAGTGGACGAATGGGCGGCGAGCTCCAGGATTCGTCGACCAGCGTGCAGAGTCGCAATAGTTAGGAACTGTACCGCGTCACAGTTTCAACGTTCTATAGATGCGTTCATCGGCCAATGAGTCGGCGATGAATCGGACATTGGCGAAGTCATGTGATGCGCTCATGTGCGTTGGCACTGCGACAGCAAAGGCGCCGGCTGCGGTTGCTGCCCGACATCCATTTTCGCTGTCTTCTAAAACCATCATCCGTGACGGAGCGACTCCAAACGCGTCCGCTGCCGAAAGGTAGATCTCAGGATGCGGCTTGCCGTTGGCTACCGATTCAGCTGTTAAGTGGAAGTGAAATTCAAAATCAAAATTCGCAAGGCTCAATATTCTTTCGACAAACGATTGCTGGCTACTGGTCGTGATCGCCTTCGGGATGCCTCGCGACTCAAGTGCGGTTAACAACGACAACAGGCCCGGCATCGGTTCCAATCTGGCCGGAAGCATAT
>JAGQPC010000364.1 GCA_020426925.1 Planctomycetales bacterium
TCCGCATGAGATCAGGATCCCTGAGTCTGCGACTAAAACTGGGACAGCGGACAGCACGCATCTACACTCAAGCTGCTCCAGATTTAAACGGTTTGCGACATTAGATTTAGAACGTTTCATATTCAACCAACCTCTATCAGCGAGACTCAGAGAAAAGGCACCACCTCACGCAAGACGAAATCGTTTTACTAGAAAGATTTCTGACTTTCAAGAGTCAACGAAACTTTCTGAAGTATTGCAGACGCTTTGAATACTGCAGGTCGCGTATCCCTTTGCGCGACTTCGAGTTCAAAAGCAAAACGGACTGCCATATACCATACTTGAAAATGCAATCTTGTGAATCGTCTCAACGGCAAGTGAGACGGTGACGTGCCTGTGCGAGTGTTAGGATGCGTGAGGTAGTGGCTGCGTGTGAATTGCTTCAGTGCCATGTGGCTGGCGATAGGAATCCCAAAGCACTGTGCAATCGAACCTCGTTGTAATGAGTTACCGCAGTGATGCCTGCCTGCATCGCTGGAAAGCACCGGGGAGAACGAACTTGAAGTTGAAGCTTGCGTTACTTAGCGTTGAATGAATTCGCGGATTGCTTCTTCGAGTATCTCTGATTTGACGTCCGTCAGCGGGATGATCTGAACCGAACGTGTGTCGCTTGTGAGAGCAGCTGTGTCGAGTTTCGCGATAACTGATGCAACTTGTTCTCCAAGCAACTTTGGTGCGAGAACGATAATCGAGTTCGTGACGGAATCGACTTCCAGCGTCAGCAATGGACCGGCTGTTGCCGCATTGATTTGTCGCAATACTGAGGCGACTTCAGAATCGATGCCTTCAGGAATTTCGACTTCTTCTGCTTGCCCGCCACGCTGCAGCTGACTTTGGTAAACCGTTTGCAGAATCTCTAAAATACGTTCGGCGTTCGTGTTGTGCACGGCCACGATCTCTGGAATCGCATTTGCCAACGAGTCGTCAGCATTGTCCGTATCCAAGACGCTCAACAACTGCCCAAGGACACTTCGATCCGCTGGACGACCGTGTACAACAATCGCGTTCATCCGATCGTCGGCGACTAAGCTTACTCGCCCAAGGCTTCCGCGAGTCGTTTCGGGCATTTGCTCAAACAGTTTCGTCAGCAACTGAGCGACCGAACGAGCGCCGGCGTTTCGTAGACGAAAGACGGCGAAGTTACCTGCGGACGAACCGGTTCCGACTTGTTGTGCGATCACTCGCAATAGCGACTCCGCTTGCGCCAGGGCGTCCAGATCGTCAGATGAGACGGTTATCGAATTCGCACCCGGAACGATAAACACCGGCGGCAACTTGTCTTGCGCTGCAGTTGAATCATTGTTGGTGGTAACGAACCGTGTTTGTGTGGATGCGGTTTGTTTGCCAGGTTGCTGAGCAGACGCATCATCCGGCGAATCTGCCCGACGATCGTTTGTCGAAGGAGCAGGCGATTTGTCGCTTTTGGTGCTGTCTTTAAACTCAATGCCGTTTCCGTCATCCGACGTGTCGATCGCCTCAATCTCGTTGGGCTCTAGCACGTTCAATTGATTGGCCCGAAGTTGAGGCCAAACGGATTGAAGTTGGCGTACGGCCGATTCCACGTTTCCTCGAAACGGCACAACACGGCTGCCCGCTTCCGTTTGCTCTCCTCCACCGAGACCGATTTCGCCCATCTTGCTTAGTAGCTCACGAATCGCCGCAATTTCAGATGTCGTCCCACGGACAATCAGCTGCTGAGTGTCAGGATCGCTGCTCACGACCGGTCCCGATGCCGCATCAAGAAACAGCTGATCGATCGCTTGCTCGACCGTAAACGAATCGACAGCCCGCAGCTGAAATACTTCGATGTCAGTCGGCTCGCCAGCCAACTGTTCAAGCGACGCCGAAATCCGACGATGTTGTTCAGGTGTCGCCACAACCAGCATCTGGCTCGCGAACATGTCGAACTTGAAATCGGGTTTGGCCGCATCATTGCGAAAGAGCGATTCCAATCCGGCGATCGTATTTGTCGCGTCAAACGTGTTCAGCGGGTGAATCTCGAGAGTCAATTGCTCAGTGGAGATGTTCCCCGTTTCCATTCTGGCCACGATGGATGCAATGGCCTGCTGTTCAGACGGAGGAGCACGAGCCAATATCGCGCGGTTTGGCCGGTCCAATGACAACCGAACGTTCGGATTGTTTGCATACATTTGACCAAGTGTCTCGAAGACAGAATTGGCATCCGATCTAGCGAGTGCGTAGACCTGGATGTCGTTCGTGCGTCCCGATGGTTTGTCAAACTGTTCGATTGTTGATTGAATCGTTTCATGGTCGGATGGAGTTGCCGTGGCAATCAATGCTTTTGTGCCGGGGTCTACAGCGATCGTCGCGTTCGGCAGCAGTCGAGCCAACACGCGTTCCGCAGCACCCGGGTCGGCGTTAGTCATTTGGTAAACTCGCGTTTCCATTGGCCGAGTCGTGACTGCGTCGAGATCTTGTGTGACTTGCGAAATTCGTGACAAATCGTCAAACGTTCCCGTCGCGATCACGCTATTCGTTTGAGCGTCAACGGCGATCGTTGCATTCGGCACCAGCCGAGACAATGTTGGCACAACCGCGTCAGGCTTCGAATTCGTCAGCCGGAACACCTTCGTTTCCAATCGATTGTCGGACTGCACATCGAGCTTCTCGATGACTTCTTGGATTTGAACGTGTTGGTCGTCAAACGCGGTAGCGATCAGGCTGCTGGTCTGAGGATCAACCGCAAACGTAGCGTTCGGCAGCAGTTGGTTTAGCGGCGACACCGCGATCGAAGGATTGGCTTTCGTGAAACGATAGACTTTTGTGACCTTCAGTTTTGCTGGAGCCGCATCCAGGTCAGCAATCACCTTAGCCATTGTCGCGTGTTGCTCGGCAGTCGCCGTGACGATCAAACTGGCAGTGTTGGCATCTGACGCAAACGTCGCTGATGGAAACAGCGTCGACAGAGGCGAAATCGCCGTTGACGGAGCGGCGTGCTGGAAGCGATAGATTTTCGTCTCTCGATCACTTTGTCCCATCACGTCCATTTGCTCGACGATTCCCAGAATTGATTCGTGTTCACGCGGAAGTGCCGACACAATCAAATGTTTAAGGGAATCGTTGTACGTAATCGTGGCGTTTGGAAAGACGGTCGAAAGCGGCGCTACGGCCGTACTCGGCGATGCATTCTTGAACTGATAGACCGTGGTTTCTTGACGCTCTGGTTCGGGAAGATCCTTCACCAAGTTCGCCAAAGCAATTTTGATTTCCTCGTGTTTTGCGATTGGTGCTCGAACGATCAAGGCATTGCGGCCTGACGCGGCGCGAATGGACTGAGGGTCGATCAAATCGGCGGGCAATGAATTCGCGATTTCAGTGGCGTCGACGTTTTCTCCGAGTGGATACACTTTCACGACGCCAGCGAGTTCTTTGTCGGAATCTCTTTTTGCTGCCAGCGTAGATTCGATCATTTCCAGAGCAGTCGCGTGGTCCGCTTCGTCCGCCCAGATCGTGACAACTCGATCATCGTTAGACAGAGCTATTGTCGCGTTCGGAATCACATCGGACAGCACGTTTCGAATTTGATTCGCCACTCCAGGAATCAACGGATGCGACCGCACGGAGCGACCTTCGTGATCTCCTTGCGAATTCATTTCCTTCACGATTGTTGCGATTTGTGGGTGTTCTTCTTCACTGGCCCATGCGACAACTTGCTTGTCCGCAGCTGCGTCAAAAAACTGCGATTCAGGGAACAGCTCGTTGAGCAAGCGGACGACATAATCAGCATCAATCGCTGGTGTCGCATAGGATTTCACGATCCCCTTTTTTGCGTTGCCAAGGCGTGACGTAGAAATCGACTTGATCGCAGCTTCGGCAACTTCATGGTCCTTTGCAACTGCAAAGACTGTTACGGAACCCTCGTCGTCGGCGAAAGCGAGCACTGCGTTCGGGACGGCGGCGTCCAAGATATTGCGCAACTGGTTCCTAACTCCGGCTGGAATGTCGTACGACTTGAAATCTTTGGCTGGAGCGTTTGGATCGTCCTTTCCCATCTCCTGCATGAACTGTTCGATCCGTTCGTGGTCAGCTTCGCTCGCGAACGCAACGACTTTTGTATCGCGTGCCGCATCAATCAGCTTTGCCTTTGGGACGATGCCAGAAAGTACCGCGATAATCGAATCCGCGTCGACGTCAGGCGTGGCATACGCTTTCACGACGGAATCTTGCGAGTCCTCTCCTTTCACTTGTTCGACGATTCGTTTGACTGTGGCGTGGTCGTCCGCGGTTGCCCACACCATGATGACTCGAGTGTCGCGATCATGAACGACAGTCACGTCTTCAACGAGTTCCCTCACGAGCCCTCGCACATCGTAGGAATCTCGCGAACCGCAATCGTAAACCACGACTGATCGTTCTTGCGTTGCCGACTGATTTCGAAATTCGGTAACAGCTTTTTCCAAAATCACGTGGTCTTTTTCGCTGCCCCAGGCAATCAACGAGTTCGTTCGACGGTCGGACTGTATCGTCATGTCAGGAACCAGCTGGCGAAACATCGCAACGACGTCTCTCGCGTCCAGCCGATCGAGTTTGTAGTAGGCCATTTTATTGCGGGATCGTTCGCCTGCTTCGACGTCCATCTGTTCGATGGCGACCTTGACTTGCTCTTGCTGATCGCCTTCTGCCCAAACAAGTATTTGTTGTGACTTGTCGTCGGCGATGATTTTTCCATTTGGATAGAGCTCTACGAGCAATGCATGAATGCTTTGCACGTCGCCTTTGGTGATGGGATAACCGACGAATTGACGGCTGACCGGCGCGGATTCGAGTTGCAGGCGCTCGATCGCTTCGGCAATTTCGGCATGCGCTTCCGCCGTTGCAGACAGCAACAACTCGTTCTCTTGATCGCTAGAAACAACGGTAATCGCTCCACTGATCGATTCTTGCAGAGTTGGCAACGCAGCAATGAACTGTCGCTTCACGTTGGTCGACACCGAGTACAGTTTCAGTTCCGGTGTCGGCTGTTCGGGGAATTGTTCCGCGAGTGTTTGAAGTAGAGCTTCAACCTCCATGTGCTGATCAGGCGTGGCAACGACGGCGAGTTTGTCGGGCCGACCAGCGTCAACAACGGTAACTGACTGCAATTCCGGAGCAAGTGTCCGTCGAGTCTCGTCAAAACGACTCCGCACTTGTTCGGCTACGTCATACGTTCTCAACTCGCGAAGAGCGGGCGCGAGCTTCAGCTTCAGATCTTCGAGCAACTTGGCAACGCCTTCGTGCTGCGTATCTGTTGCCAACACGGCGAATCGACCTGGATCACTCTGGTTGACGATTTCGATAGAGTTCAGCTCCGGATCAAGCTTGTCTCGCAACGCCAAAAACTGCCTCTTGAGCTCATCTGACACATCGTAAACTTGCAGACGCTTTGCTTCGACACTTTCAGTCAAAGTACGGAGGTTGGTAAGCAGCTCGGCGACGGCGACATGTTGCTTCTCGGTCGCGATGATCGTCAATCGATCTCGCTGGTTTTGGTTGATGATTTGAAGTTCGTTCAGGGATGGATCAAGCTGACCACGAACTTCGAGAAAACGACGCTTGAGTTCCTCGTCGACTTCGTAGTCCTTCAGCTGTTTCTCTGGCGCGGCACTATCGCGCTGTCGAAATTGCGTCAGCAAGGACTCGATCGCGAGATGGTTTTCTAAAGTGCCAATGACCATCAATTGACGCCCGTTTTGTTGCGGGCGGATAGTTGCCTCCGGTGCCACTGTTTGTAACGCTTCGGTTTGGTCGGCCGTCAGAATTCGATCCAAATCGACAAACCGAGGTGAAACTCGACGCGCTGGCTGCTGATCGAGTCGTTCCAAAAGTTGCGAAATCTGTTCTCGATCCGTTTCGTCGCCACGCACAATAAGTTTTCTGAGCGTTGGCTCGGTCGAAATGCGAACTGCTGGAAACAAGGTTGTCAGCGCGTCCGCAATAGACGCGATCTCCACGTGTTCGACATTGAATACGACTACATTTTCGTCGTTTGAAGGGACGCCTGGCGCGCGACCGGATAGTTGCTCCATCAGCTTCACGACAGCGGCGTGGTCTTCTTTGTTGGCAAACACAAGCAGCCGGCGATTGGCGGAATCGTTATTCAGTGAAGCATTCTTTGCGATCTTCGCGGCCTGAGATGACAGCAATTCGAAACCGTCACCCGCGTACGGGTAGATTGTCAAATAGGGTTCGTTGTCGGAGTCCGCTGTGTTTTTCACTTGCGTCAGGATCGATTCAATCAACGCGTGCTGCGACGGCACGACGTACGCTGTGATCTTATTGCTCTCTTCGTCCACGGTGAGACTCGCGTTGTCGCCCAAGATCTTCGTCAGCAGTGAACGAACGGTTGATACCTTTGCAGGAGCCACGTCATACGCAACCAACGATGGTTGCGGAGCTGGAGGCTTGGGCTTCTCTTCTGGTGGCTTCGGTGGCGTTACTGGTTTGATCGATTCGATTGCGACAGCGATAGATCGCATGTTGCCTGCCGTTGCCGTGACGATCAACTGCTGAGATTGCGGCAGCAGCACGCTGTCGCCAAATTGTCCAAGCAGCGGCTTGATCTCCGTTGTGACGGTATTCGCATCACGCTTTTCAAGCGGGAACGTTACCTTGACCAATTCGAACGCACCAAAGTCTTTCAACCCTTCGACTGTTGTTTGCGGAATCAGACCGTCCGGAATCCCACCGGCGACTCGCAAACACACCAAAAGCTTGTCTTTGCGAATCAGCGTGTAGCCCTTTGTGACCAATACTCCATTCAGCAAATCGATCGCTTCACGAGGCGTGTACGTGCGAGGGTCTGAATAGGTAAAACTGTCCGGCGGAGGATCATTTACCAGCAATGACAATTTCGATTGTTTCGCAAACCAATTGAGAACGTCGATCCACTTGGCCTCACGGAAACTAAACGACAACCGAGGAATGTTCGCCAGTTGCTCGAACTGTGTTAGCTGCTCTTCGGTTAGAAGTGCGAGAATCTGACGGTCGATTTCACCAACACGGATCGGCTCTTGCGATGCATCTTCAACTGTTTCGTTGGCACGTTGATCAAGAAACAGTGAAATAGTCTTGATCGCTTCATCGGTGAGTTTGAGGTCCGCTTGAACGGACTGCTCGGCGAGCAACAAAACTCGTGGATCAGGGGTGGGATTGTCGCTGGGGGATTCTTGCCCGAACACCACTGTTGAAAAGGCAAGAAAAATAGACGACATCGCGAATAGCACGCGGTGCGTAGAGATATTCATGTTGAATCGCCAGGAAGGATCGGCAGGGTGGGTTTTACTTCGCAGGTCGGAAGTGACCTAGCTACGTACTGACAATTAGACGAAATTGCCTTTCTGCCGTAAAGTTTGGGTTCAGATTCGCGAACATCCAGAGTTGGCGATTATTCAAGATTTGTGCGAGTAAATCAGATGCGTCTGCTGCTGCTATTGGTTGTAACTCCAATCATCGAACTGTACTTGCTGGTGAAGATGAGCGAATTCACCGGGTGGGGGTTCACAATCCTGCTGACAATCGTGACCGGCATCGTGGGGTCTCGCCTGGCCAAACAGCAAGGGTGGGCGACGTTTAAGAGAATCCAGCGTGAAACATCCTCGGGCAAGATGCCGACCGACGCGTTGGTGGACGCGTTCATGATTCTGGCCGCTGGTTTACTTCTAATGACACCTGGAGTGTTGACTGACGTGTTCGGGTTTTCGTTGCTAGTTCCGTTTTGTCGGCGCGTCTATCGCGGCTGGCTGATGCATTGGTTCAAGCATCACGTAACAGTTCAGACTTTCGGCAGTCAATCTTTCACCGCAAGCTACAGAAGCTCGCAGTCAAACGGTGATGACGACGTCATTGATTCGTACGTCGTGGACAAACGCGACGATATGTAAGCGATTCGCGCACCCATGCTACGGAGCTTGTCCGATTGCCTTTAACGGATTCGTCCGCGTTAGCGCCTCGATCTGTATTGAGTCGAATTGCATGCTTTGCAAGTTCGCAACAAGGTGTGGCATAGTCGATGCGGAACCGACAAGGTGACTTTTGTCCGCAGTCCATGTTGCTAGTTGCTCATCAACGACTACGGTTTGCCCAGCAAGCTGGTATTCGCCCGGTCCTTGTCCTGCCGCTGATATCGCGTCGGTAACCACGAAACATCGATCGAATCCAGCGCACTTGATATAGTTCTGCAGCGCAAACAGCGGAACGTGGACACCGTCAGCGATAAAACCGATCATTAGATTTGACGAACGACTGAGCACGCGCTGGACGATATTGTCGTGGCGATGTTGCTGTAGCGGACATCCATTTCCCAGATGAGTGAACATTGACAGACCCGCGTCGATTGCGGCGTCGAGTTCGTCTAGCGTTGGATTGCAATG
Organism: Planctomycetales bacterium; assembly: GCA_020426925.1. Lineage (GTDB taxonomy): Bacteria > Planctomycetota > Planctomycetia > Pirellulales > Pirellulaceae > JAGQPC01. The sequence continues at coordinate 8,409 of JAGQPC010000364.1, forward strand.
ACCAGCGGAAACGACGATTCCTGAATCGGAAAGCTTCCTAGTAACGCGTTGCTTTTCATCACGCTCGGGAGCCAACGTAACGATCCGCGTCAGTCCACCTGCAGCGTCCAGCAAACGCTGCATCGCGTCGTCACTCGCAGGTAACGCGTGTTCGTGCGGATGAGCGCCGATGTAGCCGGCCGTTTCGTTTAAGAATGGTCCTTCGATGTGGATGCCAGTCAGCACGCGACGAACGTCACCATCGGCATCGCGTGCGTGAACGATGGCAGAAAGCCTTCTTTCCATGGCTGGCAACGAGTCTGTAATAATTGTCGCCAGCACGCACTCGATGCCGTCCTTCACGAGGCTGCTGCAGGCAACGCGAAAATCGTCGGCAGTAACGTTGTCGCTGTTGAAGTCAATGCCGCCGTAGCCGTTCACTTGCAAATCAACAAAGCGAGTCTGATTTAGATCGTTCGTCACGACTGATTACTTGTTCAAAAGGGATGCGGCTGGACCGTCCAGAAACAAATCGCAATCAGCGTGCTGCTGCAGGATCGACGCCGGCACGTCTGGCGTAACGGGACCTTCGACTGCATTGCGAACTGCTTCCGCTTTTCGTTCATCCGGGACCGTGCAGATGATTTTGCGGCTTTTCATGATTTGTTGCACGCTCATCGAAATTGCCTTTTTCGGCACATCGTCGAACGTTGGAAACCATCCTTCTCCGTATTGTTGGTTCCTGCAAGCCTCATCCAACTCGACAACGATGTACGGCGAGGTCACTTCAAAATCGGCGGGAGGATCATTGAACGCCAGATGGCCGTTCTCTCCAATGCCAACAAAAGCCACGTCGATTGGATGAGATTCGATGATCTTGCTGACTCGCGCAGCTTCTTCCTGCGGCTCTGCCTCGCCATCAAGAAAGTGAAACGACTTCGGCGGAACGGCGAGCTTGCTAGCGAATCTCTGCCACAGGTACAGCCGAAACGAAGCTGGATGCGCAATCGGCAGACCGATGTATTCATCCAAATGAAAAAAATTGACTTGGTGCCACGGAAGATTTTGCGATGCAAGCGACTCAAGCATTTCAAACTGTGAGGCACCAGTGGCAACGATGACATTCGCTTCGCCCCGAGCAGCACACGCGTCAGCTATGTGCTGTCCGCCGATTTCAGCGGCGCGGCTGCCCATCGCAGTTTTCGTGTCGAACGTATTGATATTCATCATGAGATCTCGTTTATGCTAACAGTGAATACAACAAGTGGCGGCAAGCCGCCGAGAAGCCAGGCATGTTGAATCGGTATTGTACACGCTACGCGTTTTGCTCCATACTCACGGACTGGGGCACAACTTGAAACTGCATCAGAGAACTGAGGTTATATCGCATGGGTTGCGAATCACAGCGGGCGTACATCGTTGATGACGATCCGCTAGTTAGGAAGGCGCTAGTTGGTTTGTTCCAAATTCGCGGCTACGAAACCATCGATTTCGATTCCGGTGAAGACCTGTTGGATCAAATTGATCCTCTTCCCGATGATGTCTTGATCACCGATTTTCAAATGGCAGGCATAACCGGTATTGAAGTGATCGAGGAACTAGCGCGAAGGAACGTCACGCTGCCCACTATTCTGTACTCCGGATCAGCCCACATCTGGGACATCAAAGTCCGAGCCGGTAATCTGCCGTGCGTGATACTGGAAAAACCATGTGAATTCGGTGGAATCCTTGCAGCGATCCAAGAAGCGACCGGCAAAGTTGCCGAGGCAAAGGCCTAATTCAGCGTCACCGATTCTCTCGAGTCCCCCGAATCAGTCGCAGTCTCTTGACGGAAAATGGCTCTTTTGTCGCTGGCGATTTGCGCGATAGGATAACGACAGAGCGATCGGCAACAGTAAGTTGATCGCGTCCTGTATGCCGTACTGCAGTAAGCCCAATGTACCGTTGGATATTTGTTCTTCTTTTTCTTTTGACACCTTCGCGGTGTGTGACAGCAGAACTGACTGCACACGTTGCCCGCGGTGAAGCTCCGTACTTTGTCGGCATTCCGGTACCGCTGAGGATTATTGTCAGTGGCACGGATGAGCAGCCAGAGCCGAAATGGCGTCTTGTACAACCGCTTCCCGAAGGCGTAACGCTGACGCTTGATGGCATGAACCCAAAGGTGTCCAGCCGCGTTGTCATAATTAACGGTCGGACGCAAGTCGATGAACGCGACACGACATACGAAGTAGATTTTCGACTCACGTCTAAGGCAACCGGACTTATCACTATTGGCCCCATTGAGATCGAACAAGGTGGTAACAAGGTGGAGGTCGACGTGCCTTCGTTTCGGTTTAATGAAGTTCCAGCCGACCCCGACATGCTACTCGAAGTCGAATTGCCGCAAGGTCCGTACTACGCTGGCCAGCGAGTTCCTTTCACGATGACTTGGGGTTACGCAGGTGAGCTCGGCCGCGTCCGTAATCTAAGGTTTAGCTCGTCACTGTTTGATCAGTTTGAATTTGTCGACGAATCGGCTAGACGTCGCGAAGCCGTAGCTACGTTTGTGTCAGCAAAAGCCGAAGTCGAAGCGAAGGCTGATCGGTCTAAGGAAACTCGCGAAGGCCGTGAATACGAACTGTTCACGTTTCAGCGAGTCCTCCTAGCTACCACTCCGGGAAAATTCGAATCAGACGGAGTCGCTGCTGACATCAACTACGTGACCCGCTTTCATAGGTCGCTGTTTGGAGGCAGTCCTCGAACTGCCGAAGCTGTGCTCAGGCGAAGCCTAAGTGCCCCGATTCAATTTGACGTTTTGCCACTGCCAGCAAACGCTCCCAAAAGTTTTGCTGGTGCAGTCGGTACCGGGTTTCGCGTGGCTGTCGACGTGCTAGGCAGCTCGATTGTCAATGTTGGCGATCCGGTGCAACTGAAATTCACGGTGACTGGAAATGGCAACGTCGAGGAGATCGGTTTTCCTTTGCTGAACGGAGAACATGCGTTCGATTCAAATCATTTTCGAGTTTCAGACAGCCAACTGGCAGGATCAGTCAAAGGCAATTCAAAGGAATTCGTGACTCAGGTTCGAGTCGCCGACGCAAGCGTCAACCAAATCCCTCCGATTGAATATTCTTGGTTTGACCCGACTGCGGGCGAGTACAAAACGACTCAGTCAGAACCTCGTGCGATTTCAGTCGGACAGGCCAAAGTCGTGTCATCAGCGGACGTCGTTGCTCCCCAGACGAAAGTCCACGACAAAACCGAATCTTCTGTCGCGGCCAATGACACGACCAAGTCACGTGCAATCGAAACGCCAGACCTCACAGGTGCCGACCTTTCAATTAACCTAAACGAATCAACCCTCGCAATTCCAGCTCGCGGCAGACGGAACAACGTAACAATTGTGATGTATGCGTTGGGCATAGCCGCCGTCGCAATTACTTCGTTCGGACAGACTCGAAGGAAAGCAAAATCAGCGTCGAACGATAGTCGGGCTATTCTCAAGACAGCGGCGGCAAACGTCATCGCGTCGGCAAATGATCGTGACTTGGCCGAGTTAACGCGTGCCCTGCGTGAATTGTTAACTCTCGTCGATACGCCACATCGGGGCAATCTTGAAAATCTCCTGGCGAATCTCGAAACGCAAATCTATTCTCCGCACTCCATGGACGGCAAAGTTGCCCCATCGCTAGCGGATTCTGCAATTGAAATCGCCAAAGCTATCTTGCGATGATTTAGAACTTCAACGACTCTATTCATGCTGCATCTGTGGTCGAATCGTGCGACCACCGTTAGACGCCTTGCTTCGCCAATCATTTGCCTATCATGAGCCGATCTGCTGTTGTTTGTTCCTTTTGCTTAGTCGGCGCATTGGCTTTCGCAACGTTTGCGCGCGCGAGCACGATCAGCGAGGCGATCGCGGCCTATCAAAGCGCGATGCAAAGTTCCGTTCGAGCCGACCGAGTCAACGGATTTCGCCGCGCCGAGCTTTTGTTTCAAAAGGCAATCGACAATGCAAACGGAACGGCAAATGAAGATCTGTACGCCAATCTAGGCACGGCTTGTCTGTCGGGCGAACGAATCGGACACGCCATTGCCGCGTACCGGAAAGCGTTGCTAGTCAATCCTCAACATCAACAGTCACTCCAGAATCTGCAGCATGCACGCAGTCTGCTTCCAGATTGGGCCCATCACCGAACTGAACAATCATTCTTCGAGCGAATATCGTCTCCGCGTGCGCTGGATTTTCTTGCAAAGATCGCCGCCGGATGTTTTATTCTTGCTTGCGGTTGCTATTCCATTGGCGTCGCTCGTCAAATCGCGTTCCTAAAAGCATTTGCGTTCCTGCCTTTAGGTGTGTGGCTGGTGCTAACCACGTTTCCGTATTTCGCTGGTCCGGAAAAACTTGAGGCCGTCGTCGTCCAAAGCGACGTCGTTGCCCGGTCCGCCGATTCACTGAATTCCGCAACAATGTTCACAGGGCCGTTGCCTGATGGGACGGAAATTGAAGTGCTCGATCAACGCGACGACTGGCTGCAGATCTCTTTGAACGGCCAAACCGCATGGATCCAGCGTTCTTCAGTTGAATTAGTATCGCTTCCATAGTTACGTCGGGAACGCAAGAATACAAGCATCGATCGCTGAGTGCTCGGCAAGCGTGATTCACGATTCGCGTCTTCATTCGTTAGATTGACACAAATGTTCGGTATCCATTTCGATCAACCTCATTACGGTCATTTACTTTGGCTCGTTGTGATTCTGCTGGCAATTCTCATTCTGCTCGAGCTGAGAAGAAATCTTATGCTTGAGCGGTTCGTGTCGGCGACCATGCAAAGTCGACTCGTGCAACAACTAGGCGTGCCCTATCGGATTCTCTCGGTCATGTTGTTCTGCTTGGCGTTGGCGTTTTTTGTCGTCGGGTTGATGAGACCTCAGTATGGACGAATCGTGCGCTCGCTGCCGCGAATGTCTGCACAAATCATGATTTGTTTAGACGTAAGCAAGTCTATGTTGGCCGAAGACGTAAAGCCGAATCGGCTGGAACGAGCAAAAGCTGAAATCAACGATCTCTTGGGCATGATGGATGGAGACCAAGTTGGAATCACCGCCTTCGCTGGCAAGGCCACGGTCGCATGTCCGATGACGACTGACTTTGGATTCCTTCGTTTGATCCTAAAGGACATCGGGACGCATAGCGCCGGTTTGGGCGGCACAAAGCTTGCCGAACCGATTCGGCTGGCAACGGAAGGATTCGGCGAAGGAGCAGACATATCTCGGATCGTATTACTGATCACAGATGGAGATGATCACGAATCCTTTCCGTTGGAAGCCGCAGCCGAAGCGGCAAAACGTGGCGTAAGAATCATCACGGTTGGTTTCGGCGATGAAGCTGGCAGCCGTATCGAAATCACTAACGCGAGAACAGGCGAAACGGATTTTATCCGCGACACCAATGGCGAACCTGTCGTGTCTCGTCTGGATGGCGATCTGCTCCGGCAACTGGCTCTCGATACAAACGGAGTTTACATTCCGGCCGGAACGGGTGCGTTGGATTTAGAGTCTATTTACCGAGAACACATCGTACCGCTAACACGCAGTCAGCTTGAATCAAGCCAAGAGATCGTCAGAAACGAAGCGTATCACGTCCCGATCGCGATCGGCTTGATCTTGCTGTGCCTGTCGCTATCGATTTCGGGACTTTGGGCACCTCGGTTGAACCACCCGATTCGATGGAGCCCCGTAGCGGCAATTGGAATCGGACTCCTACTTTCGTTCGGCGACGCAACTACGGCAAGGGCACAAAACGCTACTCCACCAGAAAACGAAACAGCGACAGAAACGAGGCAGTCAACTCCTGCCGAAACGACCGACAATCCGCGAGAAGTCTATAACACGGCCATCAAGTATCTAGATACTGACCTTGACCAAGCGGATGAGTTCCTCAAGTCGGCTCGAAATTCTGCCGGCTCGGACGGCGAAGTTCGATTCCGCTCTGCGTTCAATCTTGGCTGGGTAGAAATCAAACGCGCCGACAAGTTGATCGAGTCCGAACCAAAAGTAGCACTAACGCATCTTCAAGCGGCCATCGACTGGTTCAATCGCGCCATCCGCATTCGACCGAAAGATCAAGGCGCTCGGCACAATTTGGAAATCACAATGCGACGTGCATTGGAACTCGCCGATTCGCTCAGAAACACGTCCGACCAAACCATTGAGAAACGCCTAGACGAGCTAATCGCTCAGCAACGTGCTTTGCAGGCAGAAGTCGGTCACATCGTGGAACTAACCGAATCGCTAGTCGACGTAGATGTGGATGGAAATCAGTTTCGTGAGCAACTGCGTGAGTTGGCAGTGAAGCAGCGGCAGCTATTGTCAGACGCCAACGCTGTTTTGGATGACGCGACGACAGAATTGCAGAAACTGAAGGACGAAGCAGAAGTAAACAAAAATAACCCACAGCGGTCTGACATTAATCAGCGAGCGGCGCAGCTAACGTTCGCATCTGATTTTCTGCAGCAGGCGACTCAGCGGATGGGGCAAGCTCGCAGCCAACTCCGCCGCCGACAGCAGGAGCGAGCGTACCGTCGTCAGGCGATTTCTTTGGCCGACCTGAAGCGGTCTCGTGATGTGTTCCGAGAGCCCGCAGAGCGAATTCGCAGTTTGCTGCAAGATTCCGTTCCGCTTCACATGCAAACTGTCGCGTTTGCGAATCAGTCAGTCGTTGCGGATAGCAATTCTGATGAGCCTTCAATGACTGTTCCGGCGTGGCTGACGAAGGAACTGTTAGTCGATTTGCAAAAATCTCTGTCGGACCGAACAACCGAGTTCGCTCAACAGGTCGCCGCAGGTGTCGCCGCAATGGCGGATCAAAAGCAGAACGACGATAACGCAAGCTCGCAACCATCTGACGACGAACAACAGATCTGGCAAGCGGTCTCTACCAACTTGAGTTCAGCTGCGAAGCAGTTTTCAGATGCACACGCGTCGCTGGACACGGACCAATCTCAAGCCGCAAATCAACAAAGCCAAGCGAATGACTCGCTGAGATCTGCTGAAGAACTGCTGCTCGATTTTCGCGGGCTGATCGAGCGAGCCTATGCAGATCAAGCACGAATTCACGCGATTCTAGCGGCCACAGCAGCCACTCTGCCAGAGTCAGAATTCGACGAACTCACCAAGGCACTGTCAGAATTTCAAACGAAGAACCACGCGCGATTGCCTCGCATCACTGAGCAGTTAGAAGCAGAACTTGCAAAACTGGATTCCCCACAGACCGAACCGTCCGATCCCAATCAGCCTGCTCCCGATCCCGCAAAGGTCGAGGAAGAAAAAACGAAATATCGCAAAGCCATTCACTTGTCCGAACGAATCGACAAAAACATGTTGGCCATCGCAGACGCAGTTCAAGCTGCAGTGTTCGTTGAACCAGCGAATACAGCAACGAGTAACGACACCTCAAACGAAGAGTCTGACGTTGAGAATGTGGAATCAGCTGGAAAAGTTCAGTTGTTTTACTCGCCTGCTGTGGAAACATCGCAAACAACAATCGAGGATCTGCAGGCATTGCGGCGACTGTTTTTCACGATCGTTCAGCGACTGAAAGAAGTAGCACAAAACCAATCCAACATCAACGATTCCACCGACGAGTTAGCCGGCGGCAAAGAGTTCCCGATGTCGGTACGCGGACCATTGTCCACGAGGCAAACAGAAAACCGCGTCGCAACCGAGAAGATCGCAACCGAACTTGCAGAGCAGGCCGCCACGACGAACAGTGGAACACAAGCCGGCCCGGCGACCGCCGGCGAGCAGTCGACAAACGCTCAGATGGCTGAAAACTACCAGAAAGCGTCCGAGCTTGTTGCTGAAAGCGGCAAGGACATGACAACGTCGAGCTTAAACTTGTCGTCTGACAACGATTTCGATTTCGCCAACACCAAGAAGGTCCAGCAATCTGCTTTGCAGAAACTGATTGAAGCCATTCAATTACTTGAACCACCACAAGATTCAGAAGACGAGAACGATCAATCGCAAGATCAGCAACAAGATCAAAGCGAAGGGCAAGACGAACAGCAGGATCAGCAGGAGCAACAGAATAATCAGTCGAATTCTCTACTGCAAATGGTTCGTGACAACGAGGCCAAACGCCGCGACGAAAAAGCCAAACGCGTCCGCGCGAGTGTTCCGTCCGATGGCCGCGATTGGTAATGACTGAAGGCTATTCAGACCGCACCGTTTAGGAAAACGTTACGCCTCGCCAGCAGCAGCACGACGACAAACATTGTGATCGCCAACGGTGATGCAGGTTCTGGAACGATGGCCGCTGTGACTTGAGGTCCTTTTTCAAAGCCGCCGTCTTGGAAAGCAACGACCAGATCGCTGGTCGTAAAGTCTCCATCGAGATTCCAGTCGCCGTTTCCCAGGTCGAATTTCCATCGATTGCGTCTTCGTATTCCGCTACATTGAAAACTCGCACGCAACAAGTGCTCTGGATTCGCCGAGAGCACTAATCTTGCTGCCAGATGAAGAAGAAAACGCGTAACACTACGCCGTTTTCGTGCGTGGTCGATCCCAGTCGGAAAGGTCGCACCCTAGATAGTCACCGAGCATTTCGTTGGCCTCTTTGAACAGTGCTCGAAGGTCTTCGTTCGTTTGCGCAAGTGCGGGTTTTACATCCAGCTCGAGATCAGCGATCTTGCGCAGGCGTTTCGACGATACGAATCGATTGTACAAGTTTGCTCGCGTCTGCTTGGGAATGACTCGCGTCAATAAGTGAACGCCAGGGATCGACTTCACCTTTTCAAGTTTCTCATTCAGCTGCTGGCGAGCATGGTGCGATCCTTGCGTGTTGGCGGTAACCGGTGAATTAACGGTCAGGTCCGCGTGCGACAGTCCAAGGAACTCTTGAATGTCGGATAGGACGGCGTTTGGATTTTGCCGCAAGTCCTTTGCAAAGATCACCTTGATTTGATCGCGCGAGAAATAGCGTTCGAAGCGTTCCAGCTGCTTGATATACATCCCGGCGTCGACCAGCATTGGGCATTTTTCGATTGCTTCCTCAAACGTTCCCAGGTCTCCTTCGGGAGCGAAGACTCGAACTTGGAGTTCTTGAACGTAGTGCGAATAGGTTCTCGCGACAGGCGGACGCACCATATAGATAAACTTGCAGTCCGGAACCAGATCGTGGATGCGTTTCGGCACGTCTGGAATGTGTGGGGCGTAGGTGTAGGAAGTTGTCGCTTCACCACGAAGTTTTGCGTCGCCGGCTTCAGCGAACAACTGTTGGTACCAATTAACACCACGTTCGTAGTACCGATCCATATTGAAAAACATGGGTTCCTTGATTCGCGTCAGAAAAACGTCTGGATGCCGATCAAGATACGTCCAAAGACTTGTCGTGCCGCACTTGCTGGCACCAATGATCATAAAATTCGGAAGGTGTTGGGACACGGATATTTTGACCTTGAGACGAAAGCTTGGCACTGCCGATTCGCAAGCGGCAGGCGCGCCGTGATAAAACACTAGGGTAGCCGCAATTTCAGTTTTTAATAGCAAGCGTGTGTCATTATTGTTTAACCGTTTCAGTAGCTTGCTACGGTGCGACTGGCGCTCACTGTCGAGCGAACAATGTTTTTCGTAGCTCTTCCTCAAACGAGGCGCTCTTGTCGATCACCGCTTGGAATTCGTCGCGGGACAGCACGTAGCATGTTGTGGGTTCGATCGCGGTGATCGTGGCATTTCGAGGTTTGTCGGTCATCAACGCAACTTCGCCGAAAAACGCGCCTGTATCCAACTGGTTGACGCTTCCTTGTTTTTGGGTGCTGACGTCAACTCTTCCATCGCGGATCACGAAGAACTCTTTCGCTTCGTCGCCTTCGCGAATAATCGTGTCGCCCGGCGCGAATTGCTGGATCTCCATGTAGTCGGCGACTTGTGCCAACGTTGTCGGTGTCAATTCTTTGAACAGCGAAATGTTTTTCAACTGATCGCAGATGCGCGCAGATTCTTGAACGAGCACGTTGGAACTGATGTGGCCATCGACCATGTTCACAATCCGGTCGGCGACATCCAAGATTCTGTTGTCGTGAGTCACCATGATAATGGTGCGCCCACTTTCTCTGGCCATTTCCTGAAACATCGTCACGACCTCGCGCCCCGATTTCTCGTCCAACGCAGCGGTTGGTTCGTCAGCCAAGATAAGCTGCGGCATGTGCACGAGCCCTCTCGCGATCGCTACGCGTTGCTTTTGACCGCCGGAGAGCGATTTCGGTTTGTAGTGGATTCGATGTCCCAACCCCAATCGAGTTAAGAGCTCTTCAATTCGCGGAGCCGCGGTTTCTTCAGCGATCCCGGCCAATTGTGTGGCCATCTTCACGTTTTGGAATGCGGTGAGCGATTCGAACAGATTGTGCGCCTGGAAGATGAAACCGATCTTCTTCCGCAACTGGACGATCTTCGCTGCCGGCATTTGAAACAGCTCGTTGCATAGAACTTTCAGACTACCTTCTTGGACGCTGCGCAAGGTACCGATCAGCGTCAAAAGCGTTGTTTTGCCGGATCCTGAAGGGCCAGTCATGATGACAATCTCGCCCGGTCGAACGTCGAGCCGATTGTCGAACAGAACTTGCTTTCGAGATTCTCCTTCGCCGAACGCGTGATTCAGGCCTGCGACTTGTACGGAGAATCCTTTGCCAACCGCATCGGCTGAGAGAGAGACGCTTGTTGCTCGAACTCGATCAGGCATTGGTATTCTTCCGTTAAAACAAACTCGCCGGATCCGCTGACTGAAGCTTTCGCATCGCAGCGATACCTGACAGAACGCACATCGTCAGTGTCAACACAAAAACGATGGTGGCACGAGGCAACGTCATGACCATCAGCAGGCCGGTCTGAGAGGTGACCACTGCGAACAACAAAATCGCGATCAGAAGGCCCGGCACAAAACCAAAGATCGAAAGGTAAAAAGCTTCGGTGATAACAAACTGCGTGAAGTAGCGGTCGGAATAGCCCATCGCTTTCAAGGTCGCGAACTCGGGCATGTGGTCGGCGATATCGGTGAATATAATCTGGTAGCAAATGATCACTCCAACGACAAATCCCATGGCCGTCCCGATGCCAAAGATGATTCCGATGGGTGTGCTCTTTCCCCAAAAACGAATTTCGTCGTTCACGAATTCGTTTCGAGTAACAACGTAAACGTCGGTCGTTGGCCCCAGCGTCGCGAGGATTTCGTCTCGAAGTTGTTCAGCAGTTACGCCGTCACGTGCGGTTGCGAGGCCGAGATCCACAATACTCAGCGGATCGGCGCCGATGCGACGACTAGGAAAGTAACTCGCGAAGTTTTCGGCGCTCATAATCACATTGCCTTCATTGGCAAAATCGGTTCCCATCGGAAACGTGCCCAAGAAGTACACTTGCTGCCCAGCGAGTTCGCCAGTTGCAGGTTGGCCGGCCGCGATTTCAGAAAGAGGGAAGTGATAATTTGGTTTGCTTCGCGAATCGATCAACGCGGTGTTAGGACCATGAACGAGATCGAGTTTTGCGGTAATGTCGTCAGCAGCGAAAAGATGGCAATTTAAATCGAAGCCGATAACACGGATCGGGCGTCCTTGTCTTCCGTCCGCTCGCAACAACGAAATCGTGTTCTCCAGGTACAAAGGATCAACAGACTCGGCACTCGGGCAGCTGGCTGCCTCGTGAATTCGTTCGATCGGAAATCGATGTTGAGCGGACAGCGAAAACCGAGCCTTACTGAACATGATGACATCGGTGTCGATGTCCCGCACCATTTTTACCGTGCTATCGAATAGCGCGTTTCGGAATCCGGTCTGCATGAACATCAAAACAACTGCGAACGAAATACCGCCGACCGCGACCATCAGCCGTCGCCAGCTGTGCGTCAGGTTTTTCCAGGCAAGTGGGATCTGCGATTGCATGAGGAATCCGATGTCTCAGAACAGGTCCGCCGGATCGGCTTGACGAAGTTTCCGTAGTGCTCCAAGTCCAGAAACAAAACACATCAGTACCGAAAGTGCGAATACGTACAGTGGCCGCGTGCCCGTCATTGTGATCGGAATACCGGCGGCTTGGCTGGTGATTCGGTAAAGAATTTCCGACAACAACCATGCTGGCAAAAACGCCAAAACCGCGAGCGACACGGCTTGCACCAAAACGACGCCGGAAAGAAAACGCTGCGTGTACCCCATGGCAAGTAGCGTGGCGTACTCCCCAATCTGATTGGCGACGTCGTTTGACAAGATCATGTAGAAGATCGCTGCGCCAACCATAAAGGCAACAACGACTCCCATCGTAAAGATCGCGCCGATAGGCGTATCTCGAAGCCAACGTTTCAGCTCGCGCAACATGACTTCCGGACGACTCAACACTTCGTACGGAGGGTGCTCACCGAAATTCTCCAGCAAAAAGGCGTTGATGCGTCGTCGAACTTCACGGGGTTTTTCGCCTCGCCGAACGCGAATGAGCCCGAAGCTCACGTTGTTTTGCCCCATTTCTGGCGTGATGCGCTGAAAGCCTTCGAGTGTCGTAAGGAACGCACCGTTTGCTGCCAGACCTGTCCCGAGCTCAATCGTTTCCGTGATTTGAACTTGACGCCCAGCGACTTCGGCAATCACGCCAATATCAGCGTCCGAGAATTCTGTGCCGTTTGCTGGGCCATACTCAGCTCGCGACTTACGATCCATCAGAATTGACTCGTTGGTCGTCAGGCGGTGCATTTTCATTCGGATTTCCCCGACTTTGAAAACGTCTGCATGCGGGTCGGTCGCCATCGCGATCACGCCACGCGTCTCGCCTGCTATGTCGCTGCGACGCGTCCATTCGTTGTCCGGAATCTGCCAGTAATGCAGCATTACTTGGAAAGGGACAACTTGTTCAACGCCGGGAAGGGACGCCAACTCATATAGCCGGTCCCGTTCGATATAGCGAGCGTCGCAGAAGTGCAGATAGTCCGGCGAACGGATAATCAGATCGAATTTCAATTTCGAATAGATCAGCGTCGCAGTAGTCGCGACCGAACCGCGAAACCCCATTTGCATGAAGATTAAGACAATCGCGAACCCAATCCCCGCAAGTGACAACACGGTGCGGTTGAAGTTGTGAAGCAAGTTGGCAATTCCGAGCCGCATTTCACTTCCGTCGGGTGGCTTTAGTTGATGTCAGACTCTTTCGTCGAAGCGGTCGTGTCGATCTTGACATTAACCTGCAGGCTAATGAACTGCTTTGCTGTTTCGATGCTGTCATCGTCCAAAGTGATTTCGACTTCTGCGGTACGGCGATCGACACGCGCCAGAGGACTAGGATTCTTCAAGGTGGGCGAACCAATAACCGAGCCCTTTTTGCTGACGGTGCCGCTGAGCTGAACTGGCAGCGCGGGGCTATTGATCGTAACACGCTGTCCTTCGTCGACGAAACGCAAATTCGATTCGTACACTTCCGCGACACAGATCATTTTGTCGGTTGCCGCCAACTGAAACACTGGAGAGTTGCCAATCAGTTCTTTTTCGCGCAGGAACGTCCGAATGACTCTTGCATCGATGGGCGAAACAATCTGAGTCATATCGAACTGCTGCTGAGCAAGTTCAGATTTCTTTTGCAGTGATCCGGTCGGAATTGTTGATTCGATATTCTCGGCCGCAACTGTGGCCATGTTGAGGTCCGCTTTTGCTGCGTCGATTCCCAGCTTTGCCGATTCCAGGGACGATTCCAGATCAAATCGTGCCTGTCGCAGATCGTCTTTCATTTTGTCGACAAGCAGGCGTTGCTGTTCGAACTGCTGCTGAGTGACGACTTC